>NZ_RZTF01000002.1:34927-39027 GCF_004023175.1 Mesorhizobium sp. M7A.F.Ca.MR.362.00.0.0 | reverse complement strand
TCCTTGCCCAAATGCAGCCCGACATGCTGCAACTGCATGGCGCGGAAACGCCCGAGCGCGTCGCCGAGGTCAAAGCCCGTTATGGTTTGCCGGTGATGAAGGCGCTGCCGCTCAGCGAGGCTGCCGATCTCGAACGGATAAAGCCGTTCATCGGCATATCAGACCGGTTCCTGTTCGACGCCAAGCCGCCGAAAGGCTCAGAGCTGCCGGGCGGCAATGGTGTGGCCTTCGACTGGCACATCCTCGCCGGCCTTGACGGCAGCGTCGATTACATGCTTTCCGGTGGGCTCAACGCCGCCAATATCGGCGATGCCCTTCGGCTTGCCGACCCGCCCGGAATAGACATTTCCTCAGGCGTGGAAAGCGCACCGGGCGTCAAGGATCCGGCGCTGATCGAACAGTTTTTCCGGGCCGTCAGGACCGCGCGGAACACCCGCGCAGCCTAGTAGTGCCTTAAACCAGAGCATGTCCCGGAAAAGTGGGAACCGGTTTTCCGACAAGGACATGCTTCATAAGTCAAGATGCCAGGAGATCGGCGATGAACAAGCCGGCGACACCCAATTCCTTCCGCACCGGACCCGATGAACAGGGCATGTTCGGCATTTTCGGCGGTCGTTTCGTTGCCGAAACGCTGATGCCGCTGATCCTCGATCTGGAGCGGCACTGGAACGAGGTCAAGAACGATGCGGATTTCAGGGCCGAGCTGACTGACCTGTCGACCCATTATGCCGGGCGACCCTCGAAGCTCTATTTCGCCGAAGGCCTCACGAAGCATCTCGGCGGCGCAAAGGTCTATTTCAAGCGCGAGGATTTGAACCACACCGGTTCGCACAAGATCAACAACTGCCTCGGCCAGATCCTGCTGGCCAAGCGCATGGGCAAGAAGCGCATCATCGCCGAGACCGGCGCCGGCCAGCATGGCGTGGCATCGGCCACGGTCGCGGCCCGCTTCGGCTTTCCCTGCGTCGTCTATATGGGCGCCACCGACGTCGCCAGGCAAAGCCCCAATGTCTTCCGCATGAAGCTGCTGGGCGCCGAAGTGCGGCCGGTGACCGCTGGCCACGGCACGCTGAAGGACGCCATGAACGAGGCGTTGCGCGACTGGGTGACCAATGTCGAGGACACCTATTACCTGATCGGCACCGCCGCCGGCCCGCATCCCTATCCGGAGCTGGTGCGCGACTTCCAGTCGGTAATCGGCACCGAAGCGCGGGCGCAGATCCTAGAGCAGGAAGGCCGACTGCCGGACACCATCATCGCCGCTGTCGGCGGTGGTTCGAACGCCATCGGCCTGTTCCATCCCTTCCTCGACGACAAAGAGGTCCGCATCATCGGCATCGAGGCCGGCGGACGCGGCCTTGACGGCATCGAGCATTGCGCCTCGATGAATGCCGGCGCGCCCGGCGTGCTGCACGGCAACCGCACCTATCTCCTGCAGAACGCCGACGGCCAGATCATGGACGGCCATTCGATCTCGGCCGGCCTCGATTATCCCGGCGTCGGGCCGGAGCACTCGTGGCTGCGCGATTCAGGCCGCGTCGAATATGTGCCGATCCTCGACGACGAGGCGTTGGAGGCCTTCAAGCTGACGACGCGCGTCGAAGGCATTATCCCCGCGCTGGAATCGGCGCATGCCATCGCGCATGCGGTGAAGATCGTGCCCGCCATGGACAAGGACCAGATCGTCATCGTCAACCTGTCCGGCCGTGGCGACAAGGACGTGCATACGGTGGCCTCGATGCTGGGTATGGAGATCTAGGCCCCTTTGGACAGTTTCGATTTGGGAGTTGATTATGAGCAAAATTCGTCCAAAGGGCCAGACATGGTGACCCGCATCGACCGCCGCATGGCAAAACTGAAAGCCGAAGGCCGCCCGGCGCTCGTCACCTATTTCATGGGCGGCGACCCTGACTACGACACCTCCTTGTCGATCATGAAGGCACTGCCCGGCGCAGGCTCCGACATCATCGAGCTCGGCATGCCGTTCTCCGATCCGATGGCCGACGGCCCGGCGATCCAGGCAGCGGGCCTGCGCGCGCTGAAGGGCGGCCAGACGCTGGTCAAGACGCTGAAGATGGCGTCCGACTTCCGCGCCGGCGACAATGAAACGCCGATCGTGCTGATGGGCTACTACAATCCGATCTACATCTATGGCGTCGACCGCTTCCTCAAGGACGCGATCGCCAGCGGCATTGACGGGCTGATCGTCGTCGACCTGCCGCCGGAGATGGACGAGGAACTGTGCATTCCGGCGCTGAAAGCCGGCATCAACTTCATCCGGCTGGCGACGCCGACCACCGACGACAAGCGCCTGCCCAAGGTGCTGCAGAACACGTCGGGCTTCGTCTACTACGTGTCGATGACCGGCATCACCGGCTCGGCGCTGGCCGACACCGGCAAGGTGGCGGCGGCGGTCAAGCGCATCAAGGGCCACACCGACCTGCCGGTCTGCGTCGGCTTCGGCGTCAAGACCGCCGAGCAGGCCCGGGTGATCGGCGCCAATGCCGACGGCGTCGTCGTCGGCACCGCGATCGTCAATGCGGTGGCCAATGTGCTGGGACCGAAGGGCGAGAAGACCGCCGACCCGGCCGAAGCCGTCGCCACGCTGGTCAGCGGCCTTGCGCAAGGCGTGCGCTCGGCCCGCCTTGCTGCTGCCGAATAGTTCTCCTACCTCTTCCCAATCCTCGTCAGGACAGGAGCCGAAGCGATGAACTGGATCACCAATTACGTTCGCCCGAAGATCAATTCGATGCTCGGCCGGCGCACCGACATGCCCGAGAACCTCTGGATCAAGGATCCGGAGACCGGCGAGATGGTGTTCCACAAGGACCTGGAATCCAACCAGTTCGTCATTCCCTCGTCCGGCCATCATATGAAGATTTCGGCCAAGGAGCGGCTGAAATTCTTCTTCGATGGCGGCAAATACGAGACCCTGGACAACCCCAAGGTGATGCAGGATCCGCTGAAATTCCGCGACGAGAAGCGCTATGTCGACCGGTTGAAGGACGCCAAGGCCAAGACCGGCCTTGAGGACGCGATCATCAATGCGCTGGGCACCGTCGAGGGTCTGCCGGTGGTGGTCACGGTGCAGGACTTCGCCTTCATGGGCGGCTCGCTCGGAATGGCCGCCGGCGACGCCATCGTGCATGGCTTCGAAGTGGCCCTGCAGCGCAAGCGGCCGCTGATCCTGTTCGCCGCTTCCGGCGGCGCGCGCATGCAGGAAGGTATTTTGTCCCTGATGCAATTGCCGCGGACAACGGTTGGTGTCGACCGGCTGAAGGAAGCCGGCCTGCCCTACATCGTCGTTTTGACCAACCCGACCACGGGCGGCGTGACCGCCTCCTATGCCATGCTGGGCGACGTGCACATCGCCGAGCCCGGCGCGCTGATCGGCTTTGCCGGACCGCGCGTCATCGAACAGACGATCCGCGAGAAACTGCCCGACGGCTTCCAGCGCTCCGAATATCTGATGGAGCACGGCATGGTCGACATGGTGGTGTCGCGGCTGGAGCTGCGCGAAACCATATCGCGGCTGCTCAAGATGCTGCTCAAGCTGCCGGAAGAGGAAAAGCCGCTGGAGCCGGAAATCCTGCCGCCGGCGGTGGTCGCCACGGAAGCTCGGCCGCAAGCCTGAAGCGACACGAAGCGCCGCGACCGCGATTGCACCAGGGCTTCGGCGCGCTGTAGCTTTTGATTGCCATGGCCATCCGAAACCGATTCTGGTTTTCACGGCTCATGCGCTAGGATTCTGCCATGACGACGCTTGCCGCCGACCGCGAAATCGAAGCCCTGATGGCGCTTCATCCGAAAGGCTTCGACCTTTCGCTCGACCGCATTTCGCGGCTGCTGGAGCGGCTTGACAATCCGCAGGATCGGCTGCCACCGGTCATCCACATCGCCGGCACCAACGGCAAAGGCTCGTGCGCGGCCTTTTCGCGCGCCCTGCTTGAGGCCGCGGACTACCGCGTCCATGTCCACACCTCGCCGCATCTGGTCAACTGGCATGAGCGTTACCGGCTGGCCGCCGATGGCGGCGGCAGGCTGGTCGAGGACAGGGTTTTCGCCGACGCCATTGCCCGTGCGGCCAGGGCCAATGAGGG
>NZ_RZTF01000002.1:25825-34917 GCF_004023175.1 Mesorhizobium sp. M7A.F.Ca.MR.362.00.0.0 | reverse complement strand
CAACAGATCCCGTCACCTTCCTCTTGTTTTCCGAACACCAGGCCGACGCCGCCATCATCGAGGTCGGGCTCGGCGGCCGCTTCGACGCGACCAATGTCGTCAAGGAACCGGCCGTGTCAGTGATCATGCCGGTGTCGCTCGACCACGAGGCCTATCTCGGGGACCGTGTCGAACTGATCGCGGCCGAAAAGGCCGGTATTATCAAGCCCGGCTGTCCGGTGGTCATCGGCGCGCAGGAGAGCGAAACGGCGCTGCAGGTGCTGATCGAAACCGCCGAGCGGCTTGAATGCCCCACCTTCGTCTACGGCCAGGACTTCCTTGCCTTCGAGGAAAACGGCCGCATGGTCTACCAGGACGAAGACGGCTTGATGGACCTGCCACCGCCCAGGCTGCCCGGCCGCCACCAGTTCGCCAATGCGGCGGCGGCGATCGCCGCGGTCAAGGCGGCCGGTTTCGAGATCAGCCATCGCGCCGCCGAAAAGGCGATGGTCAATGTCGCCTGGCCCGGCCGCATGCAGAAGCTCGTGCAGGGCCGGCTGGCCGAACTGGCACCCAAGGGCGCCGATATCTGGCTCGACGGCGGCCACAATCCCGGTGCCGGCGTGGTGGTTGCCGAAGCGTTGGCCGAGCAGGAAGAGAAGAACCCGCGTCCGCTGTTCCTCATCTCGGGCATGATCAACACCAAGGACCAGAGCGGCTATTTCCGTGCCTTCAAGGGCCTCGCCCGGCATGTCTACACGGTGCCGGTGAGCCTTAGCGAGGCCGGCGTGCCAAACGACGAACTGGCGGTCCGCGCGACGGAAGCCGGGCTGACCGCCGAGCCGGTGAGTTCCGTCGCCAGCGCGCTGATGCTGCTGCGCGATACCTGGGACGGCCCGGCGCCACGCATCCTGATCAGCGGTTCGTTGTATCTGACCGGCGCGGTGCTGGCCGAGAACGGCACCCCGCCGACCTGAAGGCGGATTTTTCTGCGAGGAACTTGTCATGATCAAGGTCAAGCAGCTCGCTCACGTCTGCATCTTCGCCAACGACCTTGAAGCGACACGAAGCTTCTATCGCGACGTGCTGGGCATGGACACCCGCTTCAATTTCCTGCGTAACGGCAAGATTTTCGGGTTCTACCTCGATTGCGGCGGCGGCAGCCATGTCGAGGTGTTCGGGAAAAACGAGGCCCGCTATGGCGACCTGAACCAGATCAACCACTTCTGCCTAGAAGTGGAGAACATTGATGCCGCGATCGCCCACATCAGGTCGAAAGGTGTCGACGTCACCTCAAAGAAACTGGCCTGCGATGACACATTTCAGGCCTGGATCCGCGATCCAAACGACGTGAAAATCGAGTTGTTCGAGTATACCGAAAAAAGTGCACAATTCGCCGGCGGCGACCGCATAGCCGACTGGTGAAAAGCGCCTGCCAGCCCTGACGGCTTACTTCAGCTCGATCTCGATAAAGGCGTATTCGCCTTCATTGGCGTTGATGACGTCATGTTCGACGCCCTCTTTGCGGAAATAGGGCGCGCCCTTCTTCATCTCGGCGAAGGTCTCGCCGTCCTTGGTCAACAGCTTCACCTTGCCGTCCATCAGCGGCACGACGACATAGTCGTGGCCGTGGCGATGCCAGCCGGTGTTTTCGCCCGGCGCGAAGCGGTACTCGGTGACGATAACGCGCTCATTGTCGATGAAGACGGTGGCCTTGGCGGATCCGGTCATGGGTTTCTCCCGTCTGGCTCAAGCAGATGACATGGAGTGGCCGGACGCGAGAGCCAGAGCCACGCACCGATGACGCCAACAAAAAGCCCGGCGCGAGGCCGGGCTTGATGGTCATATGAATTTCAGATGGATCAGGCGAGATTGCCATTGATCCAGTGCGACAGCGCCGTCTTGGGCGCCGCACCGACCTTCTTGTCGGCCATTTCGCCGCCCTTGAAGATCATCAGCGTCGGGATCGAGCGCACGCCGAACTGGGCGGCAAGCTCCGGATTCTCGTCGATGTTGAGCTTGGCGATCTTCACCTTGGCGCCGAGTTCGGTGGCAATGTCTTCGAGCGCCGGCGCGATCATCTTGCAGGGACCGCACCATTCCGCCCAGAAATCGACGACGACCGGTACGTTGGCGTCAAGCACGTCGGCCTGGAAGTTGCTCTTGTCGACCTTCACGGTTGCCATATGGAAAATCCTTTTGAAAGTTTTTGTCCCACCAAATGTGGTGGTGATCGCGCCCTTCTTCAAGCAGGTGTTGTGTCACGCTCCCGTGAGTCGGGCAAGGGCGTCGTCCATGGCACCGGCCGGCAGCTCGATCAGCCGCGGCGCCTCGGTGAACAGCAGGGCCGCCTTGACCGTGCGGCCGGGATAGAGCGGCTGCAACAGGGCGCGATAGAGCGCGAGCTGCAGGACATAGGCCGGCGGCACTTCGGCCAGAGTGGCCGGCGCCGGTCGGTTGGTCTTGTAGTCGACGATCGACACGCTGTCCGATGTCACCGCCAGCCGGTCGATCTTGCCGGAAATCGAGCGCTTTTTGCCCTTTACCTCAAGGCTGCCCATGATCGCGACCTCAGCACGCGACGACGGCGCAAACAGCTGACCGAGGCCGGGATCCGCAAGGATTGATGTGACCGACGCCAGGGCCTTCTCACGCTCTGACGGAGGCCAGTCCGCACCCGTTCGCAAGAGATAGCGCTCCGCCGCGCGCTGGCGTTCGGGCTCGGCAATGCCCGGCAGCATCTGCAGCAGTTTGTGAAGGGCAAGCCCGCGCAGCACCGCAAAGCCCGGCTCGGCATCGGCGTCGAGCACCGGCGACGCCTTGTCGACCACAGCTTCCTTGCCTTCGTCTATCAGCGCCGCAGCACCGGAGGGCGACAGCGGACGCGGCAGATCCTCGAAGGGGGGCAAGGGCCGGAACAAGGTCGCCGGTAGAGGTCCGAAAGCATCCGTCGGCCGCGCCTGCTCGCCGGAAGCCAGTGCGACCGGCGGCAGCTTGGTGACATGGAAACGATGCACCGGCTCGCCGCCGGCGGGATGCGCACGCTGCTCGCTTTCCGGCGCACCGATCAACGCGCGGCTGACGATCGAATGCCAGGTGCCGGCGTTCGGCGCTCGCTTGCCGTGATAGCCGCAGACGATCAGCCGGTCCTCGGCACGGGTCATGCCGACATAGAGCAGCCGGCGGTATTCGTCGTCGGCGAGTTCCCGTGCCCGCGCCGCCGCTGCTTTGGAAAAGCCGTTGGCGACGTCGCTGGCAGAGCGCCAGAGATAGCCCTTACCGTCCCAATTCGCGCCGGAGCCATCGAAGGGCATCAGGCGCGGCAGATGCTGGTCACTGAACGGGGCGGAACCGCCATCGACCAGGAACACGACCGGCGCTTCCAGCCCCTTGGCGGCATGCACGGTCATGACCCGGACCTCGTCGCGGGTCTGGTCCATCTCGCGCTTGATCTCGGGACCGGCGTTTTCCAGCGTCGACAGGAAGGCTTCAAGCCCCGGCAGACCGGTCCGTTCCTCGGCCAGGCAGAAGCTGAGGAACTCGTCGAGGATGTCGCCGGCTTCGGGCCCGAGCCGCGCGATCATCTTGCGGCGCACGCCATCACGCGCCAGCAGCCCGGCGTAGAACTCGAACACCGGTTTGAAGGCGGCCTCGTTCGTCCAGATGTCGACCTGGGCGACGATCTTCGCCAGTCTCTCGCTGTCGCCGGCGTGCTGTCGCAGCGACGCGATCAGCGACAAGCCGGACGGCCTCTGCGCGGCGAGCGTGAAAAGCGTCTCTTCCGACAGATCGAAGATCGGGCTGCGCAGCACGGCGGCGAGCGACAGATCGTCCTGCGGCTGGATGAGGAGGTGACCGAGCGCAATCAGGTCCTTGACCGCGATGTGCCCGGGCAGGCTCAGCCGGTCGGCGCCGGCAACCGGAATGTCGCGCCGTTTCAAGGCACGGGTCAGCGCGTGGACGAAGCGATCGCGCTTGCGCACCAGCACCAGCACGTCGCCCGGCCGCAGCCGCTTGCCGCGGCCTTCGACGATTTCGCCACTGCCGATCCAGCCGGCGATGGTGGCGGCGACGTTCTCGGCCACGCGCACCGCCGGCGCATGCGCATGATCGATGGCTTGCGTCCAGTCGTCGGGCTCGTCGACCACATCGGCGCCTACTGACGGCCACACCTCGACATAGCCCGGTGCGTCGGTGCGGATCGCCTGATGGCGCAGCGGATCGGGATCATGGCTGATGCCGCGCCGCACGCTCGCGTCGGCAAAGACGCGGTCGACTGCGGTCAGAACATCGTCGGTCGAGCGGAACGACCAGGTCAGCTTGAGGTCGGCAAAGGACGCCTCGGCGTCACGCACCCGTCCGGCGAACAACAGCCGGCTGTCGGCGAAGGAGTCCGGGGCGGCACCCTGGAACGAATAGATCGACTGCTTCTCGTCGCCGACGGCGAAGACCGTGCGATGGACCCTGTCGCGCGCGCCAAAGCCGGCAAAGAATTCTTCCGCCAGCCGTTTCACCACTTCCCATTGGTCCGGACTGGTGTCCTGCGCCTCGTCGAGCAGGATATGGTCGATGCCCTGATCAAGCTTGTATTGCACCCAGGGGCCGGCGTCTGGCCGCGCCAGCAGGTTGACGGTGCGGGTGATCAGGTCGTTGAAATCGAGAAAGCCGCGGCTGCGCTTCAGCATTTCGTAGCGGGCGATCAGCCAGTCGGCGATGGTCAGCGCCGCTCTTGTACCCTCCAGCATCCGGAACAGGGCCAGCCGGTCGGTGGTTTCGACGATGGCATTGGCGGCCGAGAGATAGCGCTCCGCCAGATCCGGCAGCCGGTCGACCAGGGCCTTCTTGAAGGCCTTTGCCGGGTCGTAGGTGTCGCCATCGGTCTTGAGGAAGGCGCGCGCGAGCAGTTGCAGGCGCCGAATGGGATCGCCCTCGGCGAAAGCCTGCCGCGCATAGGGCAGGATGTTGTTCAGCACCGATCTGGCATCGGTGGCCTCGGCTGCGTGGGCGAAGCCGGCAAAATAGTCGGGCAGGAAACCCGGCAACGGCCATACCGAAGCGGCTATGCCCTCGGCCGTCTGGCCTGGATGGAATTCGTCGAACAGGGCCTGGAAGCGCGTGCCGTCACGCCCGACGGCGTCGATGAAATTGCGCAAGCCGTCGCGCTTGCGCACGATCTCACCCAGCAAGGCGTCGAGCCCGGCTTCGCCGCCCCGATCGAGAATGGCGGCAAAAGCCTCGGCCAGATCCCTGTCGCCGGCGGCTGTGCCCGAAATCATCTCGCGGCGCGCCGCGGCAAACAGCGAGGCCTCCATCTGGCCGTCGAGCATCTCGAAATGGGCCGGGATGTTGGCCTCCAGCGGAAACTGGTGCAGCACCGATTCGCAGAAGGCATGGATGGTCTGGATCTTCAGCCCGCCGGGTGTTTCCAGCGCCTCGGCGAACAGGCGCCGCGCCCGGCGCATGGTCTCGAGATCGGGCCGGCGCCCCTCCAGAGCCTCGACCTTTGCCGCCAGATCCGCGTCACCAAGCGTCGTCCACTCCGACAGTGTCGAGAACACCCGGTTGGACATGTTGGCGGCGGCGGCGCGCGTATAGGTCAGGCACAGTATCTTCGACGGATCGGTGCCGCGCAGCAGCAGCCGGATGACGCGCTGAGCCAGCACATGGGTCTTGCCGGATCCGGCATTCGCCGACACCCAGGCGGAATTGCCGGGATCGGCGGCGCGGGCCTGGCTGGTCGCGGTGTCGCTGGGGATCGGATAGGCCTTTTTCATGCCTCCCCTCCCTCGTCGCCGGCATCGCCGCCTGCCGACCATTCGAGCACGCGGGCAAGATGGTCGTAGTCGCCATCAGTCTCGCCTTCGCGGAACGGCAGCGCGCGCGACAGATAACCCGTCGCAGGATCGGCATAGTGGATCAACAGCTTTTCCAGCCGCGCCCAGGCCTCTTCGGCAAGATCGGTCGCGGTCCGCGGCTGGCGATTGTGTTCGAGGATGGATTCCTCGAACACCTCGCCATTCGGCTTCAGCCTGATGAAGGCCAGTTGAGAGGGCTCGCGTACGCCCAGATCCTTGAAGGCGCCGCGCCTGAGCAGCGCACCCTCCAGCGCCAGTTGCGGCGCAAGCAGTGTGTGCGCCTGCGCCTTGGACGGCGAGGAACCGGTCTTGTAATCCAGTATGTCGGCCATGCCGCCGGCCAGCAGATCGACCCGGTCGGCGTAGCCGGACAGAGTCACGCCGGATTGGCCGACGACAGTCTTGCCGGCGCGCTCCTCGGCATGGCGCCTTGTCACTGCATCGGCGCGCGTGCGCTCCCACTCGATGATGTTGGCGGCGAGTTTCTCGAAACGTGGCCACCACACCGCCTCGACATCGGCCGGAAGGGCCGCTTCGGCGAAACAGGCGCGGCCTGCAGCGATAAGGCCGGCAAGCGCATCGGGGGTGCGCGGATCGGCGACACTGCCTGAGAACAGGTGCAGGATGGCGTGAAACAGCGTGCCGCGCTCGGCCGCACCGGGGTCGCGGATGACCTGATCGAGCGGCATCAGGCCAAGGATGCGTCTCGCATAGACGGCGTAGGGGTCACGGCGCAGGGTCTCGATCTCGGTGACCGAGAAATGCGTCGGGCGCACCGACAGCGGCGGCTTCGGCTGCGGCCGTGGCGCGAAATCCTGCCTTGGGCCGGTATCCAGCGCGCGCGCCCAGGCGAGCAGTTCGTCGCCACGCCGGCGCAGCTCCGCTGCCTGGTCGCTGCCGATGAAGGTCAGCAGCCGCTGCAGCCAGCGCGACGGCACGGCGGGGGCGTCGCCGGCACGCGCCGAGCGGGACAGCACCACTTTCCCAGCGCCCATGGCCATCTGGAAATCATGCGCGGCAAGGCCGATGCGCCGCTCGGGCGGTTCGAGGTCGATACCGGTCTTCATCAGCCGCGACATGAAGCGGTCGCTCTCGGGCTTGCGCGGCCATACGCCCTCGTTGAGCCCGCCGATGACCAGCGTGTCGACGGTCTGCAATCGGGCTTCCAGCGCACCCCAGATGGCGATGTTCCGGTCGGTGCCTTGTGCCGGCTTGACCGTTTCAGGCGCGATCAGCGCCGCCATGATATCGGGCCACTCGGTCGCCGCGAAGGACAGTGAAGCCGAAGCCGAGACCAGCCCGCGCAGCAGTTCGGCAAGCTTTTCACCGGCGTCACCGGCATAGAGCTCGCCAAGACCACCGTCGGCGGTGCGGCCGAGATTTTCGAGTGAGACGACACTGGCCCTGACAAGCGCGGCAAGGTTGGCGTCATCCCGGCCGCGGAAGGCTGCGAGCGGCGCCAGCACTTGCTTGAGACGTTCAAGCAAATTCCGGGCAGTTTCGATGGAGCGCACGGTCAGCCGGGAAAACCAGAAGGGCGGCCGGCTGCCGCCGCCCAGACCGGTGAGGCGGGCCTCGAACAGTTCCGGCAGCGAAACGATGTCTGGGCGGCCGGTGCCGCCGCGCAGCGCCACCAGCTCGACCAGTTCCGCCGCGTGGCGCACATCGGCCCGTTCGAGGCCGAGGCCAAGCAGCGGATGCTTGAGCAGCGACAACAGGCCGACCGGATCGCCTGGCCTGAACAATGCCTCGAGCGCCAGCCTGAGCAGGCTGGCCGCCGGGGTGTTGGCGAGCGGCGTGCCACCGGAATCGTCGGCGACGACGCCGAAGCGCTGGAGCTCGATCGAGACGCGCCGTGCCAATGCGCGATCGCCGGTGACGAGAGCCGCCCTTTGGCCGGGCTGTTCGACCGCGCGCTTGAGCGCGACGGCGATGGCGACAGCTTCATCACGTTCGCTGGCAGCTTCGAGCAAGGTCACCTCGGCGAAGGCGCCGGCAATGTGGGACGCCGGGAAGCCCGCACGTGTCTCGGCCCAGAGTTCGGTGGTTTCGGCCGGCCGCAGCGCTTCGCCGACAAGAGCGGCGCGAAGCGCAAGTCGCGGTTCGGCCACGCCAATCTCCTCGACGTCGCCGCGCAATACGCCGATCTTGCCTATCAGCCTGGCCAGGCCATGTTGCGGGTGGCCGAGCACAGCTGGACGCGCGCCGGGCGCGGCAATCGCCTGGAATGACGCTTCGTCCAGCGTTCGGTCGAGACCCGGCAGCACAATGGCGCCGCCGGGCAGGCGCGCGATGGCGGCAAGCAGTTCAGCCGTGGCGGGGATCGAGCCGGTCGACCCGGCGGCGATGACCGGGCCAGCGGGCGGATTGCGCTGCAGCCGCGCCGCCTCGGCGCGGATCAGCGCGCTGCGATGCGCGGCCGGATTGGAACGGTCGCTTTCCGCGAGGAATTTCGGCCAGGCTTCGGTGACGATGCCGAGGAATTCGAGGGTCACCTGCCACCAGCCGGCAAGGTTGCCGGTCACCAGATCGGTGAGCTTGGCCCAGTCCGTTCCTTCCGTCTCGATCTCGTCCATCAGCCGGGCGAGATCGCGCGCCAGCCAGATCGCGTCGGCGGTGGAAGCCGGGATGACGATCTCCTCGGCAAAGAGGGCGGCGACATGTGCCGGCAGCCGGCGTTTCCAGGCGCGCACCAGCGGCGTCAGCAGCAACAGGCGTTCGATCGCAGCGATCGGCGGCGCGAGATCGATGGCCGCCGATGCCTCGGTCTCGAACGCGGCCTCGTCCTCGTCGAACTCGCCGAGCGGCCGGATGACCGGCAGGATCGCCGAGCCGCCGCCGCCGCGCGCCGCCAGGCTGTCGACGAAGACACCCCGCAGAGCGCGCGCGGCACGGCGTGTCGGCACATAGATGGTGACATCGGCCAAGGCGAGCGGGTCGCCGTCAAATCGGAACCCCGGCACGAGGCGACCGGCAAGCAGCGCCTCGGCAAGCGTCGGCAGAAACGGCGCTCCGGGCGGGATCGAGAAAACGCGGCTGGAGCCGCTCATTGCGACTCGATGAGCGCACCGGCGACCGCCGCTTCCGCGAGCGGTACGGCATCGGGCGTGCCGACAGTGATCCAGTGGCCATGCATGGGCATGCCGAACAGGCGCCCTGCGGCGATGGCGGAATCGAAATAGGCGTTGAGCGAATGCGGCCCGGCCGGTGCGCCCTTGAACAGACGTCGGTGGACGATCGCGGCACCGGCATAGATCA
>NZ_RZTF01000002.1:15007-25815 GCF_004023175.1 Mesorhizobium sp. M7A.F.Ca.MR.362.00.0.0 | reverse complement strand
CCGGCATAGATCAGCCCCGCCGGATCGCCTTTCGAACGCCGCAAGCCGCCACCCGGCGCCATCAGGAAATCGGTGCTGCCGCAGTGTCCGGTTGCTTGATGGAGGTTGGCCAGCATCAGTAAGATATCCATCTTTGCGCCATTCCATGCATGGGCAAGACGGAGAAGGTTAGATACGCCGCTCTCTATCCAGAATGTATCGGCGTTGAGTACGTAGAAACGTACCCCTAGGTTTGGTAGCGCCTTGACGATGCCACCGGCGGAATCAAGTAAGCCACTGCCTTCATCGGAAATGACAATTCTTGGGGTGTTGCGTTCGGCGACGTGAGCTACAATCTGTTGCGACAGATGATGGACGTTGACGACGGCTCTCTTGACGCCGGCCTCGGCCAGGCTGTCCAGGCCTCGGTCGAGCAAGGTTTTGCCGGCGATTTTGACCAAAGGCTTGGGGATCGTGTCGGTGATTGGCCGCATGCGCTTGCCAAGGCCGGCCGCGAGCACCATGGCCGTCGTTGGCACCAGCCGCCCATCCAGTTTCTTCAGACCCAGATCGATTACTTCCAAGTCACCGTTCCTCCAGCAGTCCATTTGCGTCATAGAACTCGCGCAGGCTTGCCAGCGCCGGATGAGACAATGCCCGGCGCAGATAGTCGCGAATGCGCGGCAGGTGCTTCAGATAATAGGGCTTGCCGTCGCGTTTTTCGAGGCGGACGAAGATGCCGAGGATCTTGGAATTTCGCTGCGCCGCCATGATGGCGTAGGATTCCAGGAAGCTTGCCTCGTCGAAAGCCCCGGCTGTGTGGCGCGCCGCGACATAGGCATCCAGCGTCTGTTTCTCGATCTCGGGCGACATCGTAACACGCGCGTCCATGGCGAGCGAGGCGACGTCATAGGCGCAAGGGCCGATCAGCGCATCCTGGAAATCGACGATGCCCAGCCGATCATGCCCTGAACGGTCGCCGCGCCAGATGATGTTGGGCGAATGGAAGTCGCGCAGCATCAGCGTGACCTCGCGGCCTTGCAGCCGGTCGAGCAGCGCATTCCATTGCTTGTGGTAACCGGCGCGCAAGCTCTCGCTTGCCGGAGCGCCAGTGATTGCCGGCACGTACCAGTCGACCAGCAGATCGGCTTCGATCATCATGGCGTCGCGGTCGAAAGGCGGCACCTCGTGGAAGCCGCCGTGCCCTGTTTCCAGGCGCTGCGGCCAGGCCCTGCCGTGCATCATGGCCAGCAGCTCGGCCGCCACCGCACAGCGCTCGGGCAGCGGCTGGCCATCAATGTCGAGAAACCCTTCCGAACCAAGATGTTCGAGCAAAAGGAAGCCTTGCTCCTGATCCTCGGCATGGATCTCCGGAACGCTGACGCCGCCTGCCTTCAAGGCGCGGTCGATGGCGACGAAAGCGGAGACCGACTGGGCGGTGTGCGCGATCTCGGCATAGGGCTTGCCGTCGCGAACCGGCGGACCGAGCACCAGCCGTGGCGAGTTCATCAGCACTTGCGGCTTCTGGTCCGGCAGCGAAACGATCTCATAGGAGCGGGCTGAAGCATCGCCGATGAAATGGCGGCGCTGCGCTTCCCCCCAGCCTGCGTTCACGAGAAAGTCGCGCATGGCCAGTGACCGTGCCGCCCGATCGAAGGCAGCGCCCTGCCCCGACAATCTCGCCAACCGGCCATCGCCATGCTGGACGAGTTCGATCAGGATCGTGGTTTTCGGCAGATGGGCTTCCGCCCGCTCCGGCCATTCGACCAAAGCAGCACCCTGCGCCAGGGCTTCGTCGAACCCCAACTCATCGATCTCGTCCGCCGAGGACAGGCGGTAGAGATCGAAATGATGGACCGGAATGCGGGTGTCGTAGCTCTGCACCAATGTGAAGGTCGGACTCGGAACATCGAGACCGGCATCGTCGGCCAGGGTCCTGATCAAGGCCCGCGCCAGCGTCGACTTGCCGGCGCCGAGATCGCCCTTGAGGGCAAGCACGTCACCCGGGCGCAGCGACAGCGCCAGATCTTCGCCCAGCCGCGCTGTCTGGGTCTCGTCGGCGAGTAATCGCTCCAGCACCAGTCCGGTCATCGAACGCGCTACTCGGCCGCGGCGCGGATGCCCGGCATGTCTGGAAAGGTGCAGATGACGGTCGTGCCCTTGTCCTTGCCGGTTTCGATGCGAACGCTGCCGCCATGCAGCTCGACGAAGCTCTTGACGATCGACAGGCCGAGGCCGGCGCCGCGCCGGCGGCCGCCATTGGCGCGCGGCTCGAAACGGCGGAACACCGAATCGAGCACATCCGGCGGCATGCCGGGACCATCGTCATGAACCGAGAATTCCACCCCATCCGCCAGATGGCGGCAAGTGAGCCGGATGATGCTGGCTTCCGGGGCGTAGTTGGCGGCGTTGCTGAGCAGATTGTAGAGGATCTGGCGGACGCGGACCTCATCGCCGTGAAACGTCTTCGGCGCCGCGATGGCGTCCACCTGGAGACTGATCGAATGCTCTTCCAGCCGGTCGGCCACCAGTTCGGCCGCAGCGGCGATAGTGCGATCGACCTGCACTTCGGAGATGTCGAGCTGCATGATGCCGGCGTCCACCGTCGCCAGGTCGAGGATATCGTTGACGATGGTGAGCAGGACCGCGGAGGACGAGCTGACATGCTCGACATATTCGCGCTGCTTCTGCGTCAGCGGACCGGTCGTGGGCTGCGACAGGAGTTCGGTGAAGCCGATAATGTTGGTCAGCGGCGAGCGCAGTTCATAGGAGACGTGCTGGACGAATTCGTTCTTGAGCTGGTCGGATTTTTGCAGCGCCTCGTTCTTGTCCTTCAGCGCCCGCTCGACATGGACGCTGTCGGTGACGTCGACGAAGGTCATCATCACCTGCCCGTTGGGCAGCGGGATCATGGCGTAACTCAGCACATTGCCGTTGTTGAGCTCGGTCTGTCCGTGGCGGTCGCGGCGCTCGTCGTCAAAGCCGGTGATGGCGGCAACGAAGCTGGGCCAGGGGCTGTCCGCGGCCTGCCGGTCACAAAGGTCACGTATCGTCGACACGTGGACACTGGGCTTGGCCGCTTCACCGCTCAATCCCCAGAGAGTGGCAAAGGCAGGATTCGACAGCCGGAGCCTGCCGTCGGGTCCGAACACCGCCACGCCTTCGGCAAGATTGTCGAGCGTCTCGCCCTGGACCCGCACGGCTGTCTGGTAGCGGCTTTCGAGGTCCATCTTCTCGGTCAGGTTCTCGAACACCCAGGTCACGCCGCCCTTGGGCTGCGGATTGGCGACGACGCGAATGGTCTTGCCGTCCGGCAGATGCCACCAATGTTCCTGGGATTCGACGGCGCGATAGGCGCCGAGCAGGCCTTCCTTCCAGCGGCGCCATTCAGGCTGTTCGGCGATCTTGCCCCCGCTGCGCAGCCGGTCGAGCAGCAAGGCATTGTCGGGTGCGCTGTGCAGGAAGCCGGCGTCCAGCCCCCAAAGCTTCTGGAAGGCCTGGTTGAAGAACCGCAGCTTCTCGTCGGTATCGAAAATGGCGACTGCCGTGTTGAGCTGGTCGAGCGTGTCGGCGTGACTTCGCACCGTGCGCTCATATTCGCCGCGAACGGCCTCAATGGCACTGGTGTCACAGGCAAGGCCGGCCGAGCCATCGCTGCCGGCGAAATCGGTGACCGCGAACACACGGCGGTCACCTTCGATCACGGTGGACAGCGACTGCTCGAAAACCGGATGCGTCTTGTGCTGGGCGGCAATCGCATCGCGCGCCTGGCCGCCGAGGAACTCTTTTTTCTCCCGGACCGCGGCTTCGGCATTTTCGGCTTCGACGGCATCGGCATAGGCGCGGTTGACCCACTTCAGCCCGCCATCCTCGCCGCGGAGCCATGCCGGCATGTTCAGCGCGTCGAGCAGGCCGATCATCGTGTCGTGGTCGGCGGCCAGCCGCTGGTTCTCGATCTTCAGCCTGGCCTGGCTGCGCTGCGTCTCCGAGAGCGAGACGAAACGCACGAGCACATGCGCGGCACTCTTGCGGCCATGCACTTCGAGCGGCGCGCCGGCCTGCGATTCGATGACGAGGTCGAAGGGTTTGGCCTTCTCGCGCAATCCCGCGACGGCATGTTCGAGTGCCGCCGCCGAACGCGGCATCAGCCAGCGGCCGAAAGCGAGAAAAGCGGCCCTATCCTCGGGAGCGCCGCTTTCGACGGGCAATGTGCCGATAAGCTCGGGCTTCTTGTTTTCCGCGGCCCAGACGACCACGCGCTGGTCGCGCAGATTGAGCAGCGCCTCGGAGCGGCGGAGCGCCGCGTTGATGTCGGCGAGGCGGCTCCTGAGTTCGACATTCTCCGCCGAGGTGCGGGCCCTTTCGCGGATGAGAACGATGGCCGATATCAGTGCGGCACCCGTCACGCCGACGAACACGGCAAGCTGCATGACCTCGATGGCGCTCACCGACAGTCCCGCGACGCTGGCAGCAGCGGTTTCGGCATGCGCGACGGCGCCAGCCAAGGGGCCCGCGAGCGCGGAGGTGGCAAGGAATGTCGCCGCACGGGCGCGCCAGGACAGGCTCCCGCCTTCCAGGGCGGAGCCAGCAATCCCCGAATCGTCATGGCCGCCGGAAACGGCCCGTCCCGCTCTGTGCGGGTGTTGCCCCGGCATGTCTTGGTCCTCTCCGCCGCCTGAATGCAAGACCGCCCTGATGCGTGCCTCTCTTGACCCTCTCGGGCTGGAAGCATCGCCGAATCACCTGACAATAACCCCTCGCCGAATCGCCGTGAAGGCTGATGGCGCGCAAAAATAAGGCCGGGCGAAAAGTCAATCGCCCGGCCTCAATATCTGGTAGCAATTTTAGCTTTGGTTAATAGCGGTAGTGTTCCGGCTTGAACGGACCCTGCGGCGTGACGCCGATATAGGCGGCTTGTTCACCGGACAGTTCGGTCAGACGGGCGCCGAGCTTGTCGAGATGCAGGCGCGCGACCTTTTCGTCGAGATGCTTGGGCAGGACATAGACCTGGTTCTCGTACTGGCCGGGCTTGGTGTAGAGCTCGATCTGCGCCAGCACCTGGTTGGTGAAGGATGCCGACATGACGAAGCTCGGGTGGCCTGTGGCGTTGCCGAGATTGAGCAGCCGCCCTTCCGACAAAAGGATCATCCGCTTGCCGTCCGCGAAGGTGATCATGTCGACCTGCGGCTTGACGTTGGTCCATTTCAAATTGCGCAGCGCGGCGACCTGGATCTCATTGTCGAAATGGCCGATGTTGCCGACGATGACCATGTCCTTCATCGAGCGCATATGGTCGAGGGTGACGACATCCTTGTTGCCGGTGGTGGTGATGACGATGTCGGCGGTGGGGGCCGCATCTTCCAGCGTGACGACTTCAAATCCGTCCATCGCCGCCTGCAGCGCGCAAATCGGATCGACCTCGGTGACCTTGACGCGGGCGCCGGCGCCCTTGAGCGAGGCCGACGAGCCCTTGCCGACGTCGCCATAACCGCACACGACAGCGACCTTGCCGGCCATCATCGTGTCGGTGCCGCGGCGGATGCCGTCGACCAGCGATTCCTTGCAGCCATATTTGTTGTCGAACTTCGACTTGGTAACCGAGTCGTTGACGTTGATGGCGGGGAAAGGCAGCAGGCCCTTCTTCTGCAGCTGATAGAGCCGGTTGACGCCGGTGGTCGTCTCTTCGGTGACGCCGCGGATCGCCGCCTTCTGCTTGGTGAAGAAGCCGGGCGAAGCCTTCAGGCGCTTCTTGACCTGGGCATAGAAGTATTCCTCTTCCTCGCTCTGCGGGTTGGACAGCACGTCCTCGCCGGCCTCGGCGCGGGCGCCGATCAGGATGTACATGGTGGCATCGCCGCCATCATCGAGGATCATGTTGGAGAGGCCGCCGTCGGCCCACTGGAAGATCTTGTCGGTGTAGTCCCAATACTCCTCGAGCGACTCGCCCTTGACGGCGAACACCGGGATGCCGGCTTCGGCGATGGCCGCGGCCGCATGGTCCTGGGTCGAGAAGATGTTGCAGGAGGCCCAGCGGATATCGGCGCCCAGCTCCTTCAGCGTCTCGATCAGCACCGCCGTCTGGATCGTCATGTGCAGCGAGCCGGTGATGCGCGCGCCCTTGAGCGGCTGCTTGGGACCGAATTCCTCACGGCAGGCCATCAGGCCCGGCATTTCGGTTTCGGCGATCTCGAGTTCCTTGCGGCCCCAGCCGGCAAGCGAGATGTCGGCGACCACATAGTCCTTGCTACCCGTCATGGCAGTACTCCGATGCGAATGTTGTGCTTGCGAATTTGTTGCGGACACGCCCGCGCCGGTCGGCGCGTCGAAGGGCGCGAATTGCCGGCCTGACTAGCAGATCGGAGCAAGGACGACAATGGGATATAAAGAAATCTTTATCCCTGCATGTCTCTCAGACACGCATCGGCGCTCTACCTGATCAGCATTCCTCGCCAAAGCGGGACGCCACCAGCTGCTCCAGGGCGTCGATGACCTGCCGGGCTTCCGGTCCGCTGGCGGTGACGCGGATCGAATAGCCGGGGCTTGCCGCCAGCATCATCAGGCCCATGATCGAGGTGCCGCCGACCTTGACGCCATCCTTCTCGACATGCACCGAGGCATCGAAGCCGCTGGCCAGCTGGACGAACTTCGCCGAAGCGCGCGCATGAAGGCCACGTTGGTTGATGATGGGAAAATCCCGGACAATTTGGTCTTTTTCCGGGGACAGCGCGGTCATTTGCTGCTCAGGAGCTGGCTGGCGACATTGATGTATTTGCGGCCGGCGGCCTGAGCCTCATCGAGCGCGGCGGCCATATTGTCGCCCTTGCGTATCGAGGAGAGCTTGATCAGCATCGGCAGGTTCATGCCGGCGATCACCTCGGTGCGGCCGGATTCCATCACCGAGATGGCAAGATTGGAGGGCGTGCCGCCGAACATGTCGGTCAGCACGATGACGCCCGCTCCGGTGTCGACACGGGCAACAGCGTCGACGATGTCGCGGCGACGCTGTTCCATATCGTCGTCGGCACCGATCGCCACGGTTTCGAAATTGTCTTGTGGCCCGACGACATGTTCGACGGCATGTCGGAACTCGGTGGCCAGTTGACCGTGCGTTACAAGCACGAGTCCGATCATTCTTTGGTGGCTCCCGTCATCGCCGCTTCACAGGCGCATTTTATGCTCGCCAGCCAATCCAGGCGGCGGGAGCGCTATCTTGTCGACGCACGGCCCGTTGACAAGCCCAAAATTGCGCAGGCACATGCCATTTTGACGCATTGCAGCAAAAAACCCGGAACGGATCATAGAAAAGGCGCGATCGACAGCCGCGCCATCACGACCGGCAAGGCGGCAGCGACGTTGCGTTCGACCGCATCGATACGCGGCACCCGACAGCCGGCGATGCTGGTGTCGGCATCCTCCTGAAAGCGTGCCGTTTCACCGGCCGGCGTCAGGCGGACATGCAAATCGACGATGGCGGCGGGCTCGAACGGCACCGCTCGCGGCCCGAGCCCCGGCACCTCGGCGAGGCCTTCTATGGCGGCGGGAGCGCGGCACAGCAGCCGCCCGGCATGCGCCTCGACGAAGAGCTGATCGTCGCCGACGAGCCGCGAGAACAGGCCGCGATGGCGACAATGGTCGATGAGCGCCAGCGCCAGCGTCGTCTTGCCCGAACCGGAGGCTCCGGTGACGAGAATGCCGCGCTCGCCGATCAAAACCATTGTCGCGTGAATGTTTTCAGGCTGCACGGCTGGACCAGGCGTGGTTGGGATTCATGCTCTCAGCCTTCGGCCGGCAATGTCACCACAAAGCGTGCGCCCTTGATCTCGCCGGGTTTGGTGCCGGGGATGTTCTCGGCGGTGAGCGTGCCGCCATGGGCCTCGACGATTTGCCTGGATATCGACAGGCCAAGCCCCGAATTCTGGCCGAATGCCTCGCCGGCCGGCCGGTCGGTGTAGAACCGTTCGAAGATGCGGTCGATGTTGTCGGCCCGGATGCCGGGGCCATTGTCGTCGACGGTGACGATGTTGAACTTGCCGGCACGCGCCAGCGACAGGCTGATGTGGCCATGATCCTCGGGAACGAAGGAACGGGCGTTCTCGATCAAATTGGTGATGACCTGGCCGATGCGAAGATCATGCCCGACGACGACGTAGCCTTTGACGCCTTGCGGCAGTTTGGCCGCCTTGAACTCGATCTCGACCGCCTTCTTGTTGCGCGTCGCTTCGCGCGAAACGGCGACCAGATCGGTGATGAATTTCTTCAGGTCGACCGTCCCGGCATCTTCACGCGCGAGCTCCGCGTCCAGGCGCGATGCGTCGGAAATATCGGTGATGAGCCGGTCCAGCCGCCTGACATCGTGCTGGATGATATCCATCAGCCGGCCGCGCGAATCGTCGTTCTTGGCCAGCGGCAAGGTTTCCACCGCGCTGCGCAGCGACGTCAGCGGGTTCTTCAGCTCGTGCGAGACATCGGCCGCGAAGCTTTCGATCGCCTCGATGCGGGCGTAGAGCGCGTTGGTCATGTCGCGTATGGCGATCGACAGATTGCCGATCTCGTCCTGGCGGTCGGAAAAATCGGGGATCTCTTCACGGCTCTTGACGCCGCGCCGCCCCCGCACCGCCGCCGCCGACAGCCGGCGCAGCGGATTGGCGATGGTGGAGGCAAGCAGCATCGACAGGATGGCGGTGACAAGGGCCGCGATACCGAAGACGCGCAGGATCGCCTTGCGCTCGGCGGCTACGATCTTGTCGATGTCGCCGCCTTCGGTCGACAGCATCAGCACGCCCAGGACGGCACGAAAGCGCTGGATCGGCACCGCCACCGAAACGATCTGCTCCCCCTGCTCGCTCACGCGCACGATGGTCGACGGGCTGCCGGTGAGCGCCTTGACCACTTCCGGGAAAGCGGCCCCATTGCCGCCCGGCTGCTCGTGATAGACCGGCAGTTCGGTGTTGCGGAAGAAGTCGAAGACGAATTTCTGGATGCGCTCGACCAGATCGGGCTCTTCCTCCTCGACCGGCGGCAGGTCGTAGCGCAGGATCTGGCCACGCGAATAGAGGTGGCGCGAATCGAGCAGCAGATTGGCATCGCGGTCATAGATCCGGGCGCGGGTCCTGGTCGGCGAGATCAGCCTTCGCAGCACCGGGGCGACCCGCTCCGGGTTGATCGGGAAATCGAGATTGTCGAGCTGGTCGGAGCCCGGTCCCAGGCTTTCGCCGGCCTGCAGTTCAAGCAGCTTTTCCGGGTCGATGCTGATCGAATCCGTCTCGACCGTCGCCGACGCGGCGATCGCGCCGGCGATGATCTCGCCCTGGGTCATCAGGCTTTCGACGCGGGCATCGATCAGCCCGTCGCGGAAGGTGTTGAGATAGAGGATGCCGGTCACCAGGACGGCGAGGCCGGCAAGGTTGAGGAACAGGATACGCCGCGTCAGGCTGGAAAAGATATGATGGCCAAGGAAGCGGCGCATCGGCACCGTGATCTTCGAGACGAAGGACGGCATGATCCGCGACGGCCGCCTGGAGGCGCCCGCCGGTCTTGTTCGCTGTGCTTCCACTGCCATCGAATAGCAGCTCCCGCCTAGTCCTTGGCCTGATGCATGTCGTTGTCCCAAAACCGGGACCACTTTTGGGCGACATGGATTACCTTGCTTTGATGCATGTCGTCATCCCAAAACCGGGACCACTTTTGAGCGACATGCATCATTATGCTTCGCGGAACCGGTATCCGACTCCGTAAAGGGTTTCGATCATCTCGAAGTCGTCGTCGACGGCCTTGAACTTCTTGCGCAGCCGCTTGATGTGGCTGTCGATGGTGCGATCGTCGACATAGACCTGTTCATCATAGGCCGAATCCATCAGCGCATCACGGCTTTTTACGACACCGGGACGCTGCGCCAGCGAATGCAGGATCAGGAACTCGGTGACGGTGAGCGTCACCGGCTCGCCTTTCCAGGTGCAGGTGTGGCGCTCCTGGTCCATGACGAGCTGGCCGCGCTCGAGCGAGCGGGCCTGCTGGCTTGGCGTCTTGGCGGCAGCCTCGCGGGCACTGGCGCGGCGCAGCACGGCGCGCACCCGCTCGACCAGCAGGCGCTGCGAGAAGGGTTTGCGGATGAAGTCGTCGGCGCCCATCTTGAGGCCGAACAATTCGTCGATCTCGTCGTCCTTGGATGTCAGGAAGATCACCGGCAGGTCTGACTTCTGGCGCATCCGGCGCAGCAGTTCCATGCCGTCCATGCGCGGCATCTTGATGTCGAGGATGGCAAGGTTCGGCGGGCGTGCCGCCAGGCCTTCCAGCGCTGACGCACCATCCGTGTAGGTCTCGACGCGATACCCCTCGGATTCCAGGGCGATCGACACCGATGTCAGAATGTTGCGGTCGTCATCGACAAGCGCGATTGTTGCCATTTCAAGCGGCTCCCTCATGAGCTGTCCCTTCTGTCGTAGAGAAGGGGCTTTTGCAGGACAAATTAGGTACAAAATGTGGCATAGGCCTTGTCCGCTGTCACGCGCGGCATGCCGGCGGCCACAATCCTACCTCGACATGGATTGGACGAACGGACATCGCCAATCCTTTGGGCAACCGCGAAACTTTTTACACATATAAACGATTTAAACAACTTTCAAAATATTTAAATCGATTAATGATTTGATATCATTTGGCTTTTCTGGTTCTGACCATCTCAGCCCGCGTAGTGGGCGTGCTGGAAACGTGCCGGCAAAGATGCGGCAAATCCAAGAGGGACACTCGATGTCGGAAGTCGGCAAACGCAATTCCGCCTGCGCGATCGATCATATCGGCCTGAAAACCACCGGCGTGGTGCGCTATAATTT
>NZ_RZTF01000002.1:0-14997 GCF_004023175.1 Mesorhizobium sp. M7A.F.Ca.MR.362.00.0.0 | reverse complement strand
CTATAATTTCGGTGCGGCTGCCCTTTATGAGGAATCGATCCGGCGCGGCGAGGCCCGCTTGACCGCCCATGGCGCGCTGGTCGCCGAGACCGGACAGCACACCGGCCGCTCGCCCAAGGACAAGTTCGTCGTCCGCGATGGCGCCACCGAACCACATGTCTGGTGGGACAACAACAAGGCGATCTCGCCGGCCCAGTTCGACACGCTGCTCGCCGATTTCCAGGCGCATGCCGCGGACAAGGATCTATACGTCCAGGATCTGGTCGGCGGCGCCGATGCGGAGTCGAGGCTGCCGACCAGGGTGATCACCGAATTTGCCTGGCACTCGCTGTTCATCCGCAATCTGCTGATCCGTCCGGATGCCGCCGAACTCGAACAGTTCGTGCCTGAGATGACGATCATCGACCTGCCGTCCTTCCGCGCCGATCCCCTTCGTCACGGCAGCCGCACCGAAACGGTGATCGCCGTCGATCTTTCGCGCAAGATCGTGCTGATCGGCGGCACCTCCTATGCCGGCGAGATGAAGAAGTCGGTGTTCACCATGCTCAACTATCTGCTGCCGGCGAAAGGCGTGATGCCGATGCATTGCTCGGCCAATGAGGGTGCGGCCGGCGACGCCGCCATCTTCTTCGGCCTGTCGGGCACCGGCAAGACGACGCTCTCGGCCGATCCCTCGCGCACGCTGATCGGCGACGACGAGCATGGCTGGGGGCCGCACGGCATCTTCAATTTCGAAGGCGGCTGCTACGCCAAGACGATCAAGCTGTCGGCGGAAGCCGAGCCGGAAATCTTCGCCACCACGCAACGCTTCGGCACGGTGCTGGAAAATGTCGTGCTCGACGCTGATGGCGTGCCGGATTTCAACGACGGAAGACTGACCGAGAACACACGCTGCGCCTACCCGCTGGACTTCATCCCCAATGCCAGCAAGACCGGCCGCGCCAACCATCCCAACAACATCATCATGCTGACCGCCGATGCGTTCGGCGTGATGCCGCCGATCGCGCGGCTGACCCCGGCGCAGGCGATGTATCATTTCCTGTCCGGTTACACCGCCAAGGTGGCCGGAACCGAAAAGGGCGTGACCGAGCCCGAAGCGACGTTTTCGACCTGTTTCGGTGCGCCGTTCATGCCGCGCCACCCTTCCGAATACGGCAATCTGCTGCGCGAGCTGATTGCACGCCACGGCGCCGATTGCTGGCTGGTCAATACCGGCTGGACCGGCGGCGCCTACGGCACCGGCAAGCGCATGCCGATCAAGGCGACGCGCGCCTTGCTTGCAGCCGCACTTGACGGCTCGCTGAAGACGGCCGAGTTCCGCACCGACCCTCATTTCGGTTTCGAGGTGCCGGTGGCTGTGCCGGGCATCGATAGCGCCATTCTCGACCCGATGATTCTGGACCCCCGGGCGACCTGGGCCGACAAGGCCGGCTATGACCGGCAGGCGGCACGGCTGGTCGGCATGTTCGCCGTCAATTTCGAGAAATTCGAAAGCCATGTCGACGCCGTGGTGCTGGGCGCGGCGCCGCGCATGCAGGAAGCGGCGGAGTAATCGCGCCACAGGGGTCAGCTTTCGTTGAAAGGCCCGGTTCGATCGGGCCTTTTCTTTTTCGATCCGCCGCGCCATGACTGCGGCATGGCGAGCGACGACAACATCATCATATCAGGCGATGCGGTGATCCATCCGGGCGACCTGCACGAGGATTTCATCCGCTCGTCCGGTCCCGGCGGCCAGAACGTCAACAAGGTGGCGACGGCGGTGCAACTGCGCTTCGACGCGGCCAACGCAACGGGTCTGTCGGAGCGCGTGCGCGAGCGGACGATCAAGCTTGCCGGCCAGCGTGCCACCAAGGACGGTGTCATCGTCATCGAGGCAGGCCGCTTCCGCACCCAGGAACAGAACCGGGCGGATGCGCGGGCACGGCTGACGGCATTGGTCGCCAAGGCCGCCGAACCGCCACCGCCGCCGCGCAAGAAGACACGGCCGTCGAAGGGTGCCGTGGAACGGCGGCTGAAGAGCAAGGCCGGGCGCGGCACGATCAAGAAGCTGCGCGGCCGGGTGGAGAACGATTAAGCACCACACCAATCACGCGCAAAACGACTTCCCATTTTGGACCGCAGATGCAAAGTTCAACCATTGCCATTAGCAAGGGAGACCAAGGATGGGCATGTTCGATTTCGTCAAGAGCGTCGGCAAGAAACTGGGCATCGGCGGTGACGACGAAGCCGCACCCACGGCCGACACACTCAAGAAGGAGCTCGATTCGCACAAGCTCGGCACCGATGGCGTCGAGGTCGTCGTCACGGGCGATACGGCGGTGCTGAAGGGCGTAGTCAAGGACCAGTCGATCTTCGAGAAGGCGGTCATCGCCGTCGGCAACACGCTCGGCGTCTCCAAAGTGCAGGCCGACGAATTGCAGGTCGCGCCAGCACCTGGCACGGCCGCCGCCCCCGCCAAGGAGCCCACCTTCTACACCGTGAAGAAGGGCGACAATCTCTGGAAGATCGCCGAGAAAAGCTACGGCAAGGGCCAAGGCGTCAAGAACACGGTCATATTCGAGGCCAACAAGCCGATGCTGACCCATCCCGACAAGATCTATCCGGGCCAGGTGCTGCGCATTCCCGACCTCGCCTGATCGGCGGCTGCCAATTCGACAAGAGCGGCGGCTTTCGGGTCGCCGTTTTCATTGATCGTGACATTTTACGGTTCCGAACCATCCAAGAGGTAATCGAATCCGTGCTCGTCCTGCCCAAAGGCGTCCGCCACATGCCGGCCTACCTGTCGCGCAGCGCGCAGGAAGAGTTGGTCGACGAGGTGAGACGGATCGTGCAGCAGGCGCCGCTGTTCGTGCCGGCCATGCCGCGCACCGGCAAGGAGATGAGCGTGCGTATGACCAATTGCGGGCCGCTGGGCTGGGTCACCGACAAAGAGCACGGCTATCGTTACCAGCCGGCGCATCCGGTAACCGGGGCGCCTTGGCCGCCGATCCCGGATGCGCTGCTCGACCTGTGGCGCGAGGTCTCGGGCTATTCGCACCCGCCGGAAGCATGCCTCATCAATTTCTACACGCCGGACGCAAAAATGGGCCTGCATCAGGACCGCGACGAGACCGATCTTTCGGCGCCGGTCGTCTCCGTCTCGCTCGGCGACGACTGCCTGTTCCGAGTCGGCCAGACTACGCGTGATGGCGCCACCAAGTCGTTCAGGCTGCAAAGCGGTGACGTCGTGGTGCTCGGCGGCGAGGGGCGGCTGTGCTTTCACGGCGTCGATCGGATCTATCCCTCGACCTCGGCGCTGCTGAAAAACGGCGGGCGGATCAATCTGACGCTGCGGCGGGTGACGGAGCCGGCCGTCACAGCTTCCGGAGCGCCACTTCCTCGATCAGGTGGTCGGCGCCTTTGCGCAGGATCAAGTCGGCGCGGGCCCGCGTCGGCAGGATGTTCTCGCGCAGATTCTTCAAATTGATGTTGGTCCACAGGCCTTCGGCGATGGCGCGCGCCGAACTCTCCGACAGCTGCGAATAGCGGTGAAAGAAGGAGTCCGGGTTTCGGAAGGCGGTCTCACGCAGCCGCATGAAGCGGGAAATGTACCAGTTGTGGATCAGCTTCTCGTCGGCATCGATGTAGATGGCGAAATCGAAGAAGTCCGACAGGAAAGGGACGATCTTGCCGTCCTGCGGCAGCTTGCCGGGCTGCAGGACATTGATGCCTTCGAAGATCAATATGTCGGGCCGGTCGATGGTGACGAACTCGCCGGGAATGACGTCATAGGTCAGGTGCGAATAGACCGGCGCGCGGACATCGGGCAGCGCCGACTTGATGCCCGACAGGAAGCGCAGCAGCGCGCCCACATCGTAGCTGTCGGGGAAACCCTTGCGCTCCATCAGGTTCTCGCGGCGCAGGACCTCGTTGGGCAGCAGGAAGCCGTCGGTGGTGATGAGATCGACCTTGGGGCTCGACGGCCAGCGCGCCAAAAGTTCCTTCAGCACGCGTGCGGTGGTCGATTTGCCGACGGCGACCGAACCGGCGATGCCAATGATGAACGGTGTCTTGACCACGTCGACCGCGTTGAAAAAGGCCTGGCGTTGCCGAAACAGCAGCTGGCTTGCTTCGACATGCGCCGACAACAGCCGCGACAGCGACAGATAGATGCGCGTGACCTCTTCGAGATCGACCGGATCGTTGAGCGACCGCAGGCGGCGGAATTCGTCCGCGCTCAGCGTCAGCGGCGTGTCGGCGCGGAATTGCGACCATTGATCGGCGGAGAAGAAACGAAAGGGAGAATATTTCTCGGTTGGCGCGAGCTGATCCATCGAGATACCTGCCCTTCCTCGCGGTCAGCCCTTGGGCCGTGACGCCTTCTCGGCGATGCCCGAACGCCGGGTGCGGCCTTCGAGTTCCCTAAGCACGTCGCTCAGCGGTACCCCGGAGAGGCCGAGAACGACGAGCCAATGATATATAAGATCGGCGCTTTCTGAAACGATGGCCGGTTTGTCGCCCCTGACGGCGGCAATCACCGTCTCGACGGCCTCCTCGCCGAGCTTCTGCGCCGCCTTGTCGATGCCGCGCGCGAACAATTTTGCCGTCCACGAATCCGGATCTCCGGAATGGGCGCGTTCCCTGATGGTTTCTTCAAGATCTAACAGCGAAAACTCAGCCATGGCGTCATCTATCTGCTTGTTTAGGCATGATCTTTTCCGAAAACCGGCTCCCACTTTTCGGGATCATGCTTTAGGGCCGATTATTCACAGAGTCCAGCCGCATCGGCAGGCCGGCGGCGGCCATATGCGCCTTGGCCTGCGCTATCGTGTAGGTGCCGAAATGGAAAATGGACGCGGCCAGCACCGCGCCGGCATGGCCGTCGCGAATGCCTTCGACCATGTGGTCGAGCGTGCCGACGCCGCCGGAGGCGATCACCGGCGCACGCACGGCGTCTGATATCGCGCGGGTCAGCGCGATGTCGTAGCCGGCCTTGGTGCCGTCCCGATCCATCGAGGTCAGCAGAATCTCGCCGGCGCCGCGATCGACCATTTTCCGGGCGAACTCGACCGCATCGATGCCGGTCTTTTCGCGGCCGCCATGAGTGAAGATCTCCCAGCGGTCGGTCTCACTGGTGCCCGACACCTTCTTGGCGTCGATGGCGACGACGATGCACTGGTTGCCGAACTTGTCGGCGGCCTCGGCGACGAAATCCGGGTTCTTCACCGCGGCCGTGTTGATCGACACCTTGTCGGCGCCGGCCAAGAGCAGCTTCCTGATATCGGCGACCTGGCGCACGCCGCCGCCAACGGTCAGCGGCATGAAACATTGTTCGGCGGTGCGTGCGATGACGTCGAAGATGGTCTCGCGATTGTCCGACGAAGCGGTGATGTCGAGGAAGCAGAGTTCGTCGGCGCCGGCCGCGTCATAGGCCTTGGCCGCCTCGACCGGATCGCCGGCGTCGACGAGATCGACGAAGTTGACGCCCTTGACGACACGGCCGTTCTTGACGTCGAGACAGGGGATGACACGGGCTTTCAGCATCAGCGGCCCTCTATCGTGGCGATGAGATCGTTCAGCAACTGGCCGACCAGCGGCGGAACATCGGCCTGGGCGTCGAAGGCCGGGTCGTAGGCGGAAACGGTGATGCCGACGATCGGCACCGCCAGCGCCATGGCGCACGTGGCATCGCGCAACTGTTCCGGGCTCGGCCCGCCCGAAGTGATATAGCGGTTGGCCTGCAGCTCCCGGGGATCGTGCACGTCCATATCGAGATGCATGTGCACGCGTCTGGCGCCGGCGACCATCAGTCTTTCGGCCGCCTGGGCCACCCCGGAGCATTCCGTCCGCACGATCGGCAATGTCTCGAGAAGCTGTTTTTCCGCCGGATCGAGATCGCGCGCGCTGACGAGCACGCAACGCGACGGATCGATCGGCTTGAAGCCCGGAATGGCCGACGCCATCGGCCGCCAGCACAGGCCGAGCACGGTCGCCAGCGCCATGCCGTCGAGAAAGCCGTATGTGGATGTCTCGGGCGTGTTGAGATCGCCATGCTGGTCGGCCCAGATGATCGCATCGGCGTCTTCGCCGGCGACCGCGCCGGCGCTGGTCAGGCAGTTTCCGGCAAGGACGATGGGAAACCGACCGGCGTCACGGGCAAGGCGAACCTCGCTCGCAACCGCGTTGCAGACGGCAAAGCCGGTGGCGATTTCACGCTCCTGGGCATCTCCAACCTTGCCGATATCCTCGACCATCACATCGTGGCCAGCCATCGTCAGGGCGTCGACGAGCCCGCCCGAGACCAACGCGTCCGGCCCCTGGCCCATGCCGCCATGGTAGTGGCCGCTGTCATAGGAGGCCAGGATAATGGAGATTTTCACGTCCGCGTCTCCGCCCTGCCCTGCAGGATCGCCAGGGCCTCGGCCGGATCGATGCGGCCGTCATAGAGCGCGCGGCCGGAGATCGCGCCTTCGAGCTTTTGCGCATCGGGCATGGTCATGCGCACGATGTCGGCGATCGAGGCGAGGCCGCCCGACGCGATGACCGGGATCGACACGGCATCGGCGAGGTCGATGGTGGCGTCCCAGTTGATGCCGGTCAAAACGCCGTCGCGGTCGATGTCGGTGTAGATGATGGCAGCGACGCCGGCGCCCTCGAACTTCCTCGCCAGTTCGATGACGCCGAGGCTCGACGCCTCGGCCCAGCCCTCGACGGCGACCTTGCCGCCCTTGGCGTCGATGCCGACGGCGACCTTGCCCGGAAACGCCTTGCAGGCCTGTTTGACAAGGTCCGGGTCACGCACCGCCACCGTGCCGAGGATGACGCGGGCCAGCCCGCGATCGAGCCAATCCTCGATCTGCGCCAGCGTGCGGATGCCGCCGCCGAGCTGCACCGGGTTCTTCGTTGCCTTGAGGATGGCACCGACCGCCGCACTGTTGACGCTCTGGCCCTGGAAGGCGCCGTTGAGGTCGACGACATGCAGCCATTCGAAGCCCTGTTGCTCGAAGGCCCGCGCCTGCGCGGCAGGATCATCATTGTAGATGGTCGCGGTCGCCATGTCGCCATGCCTGAGGCGCACGCACTGGCCGTCCTTGAGATCTATCGCCGGGAAAAGGATCATCCGTTCAGGCGCCTTCCACAATGGCGAAATGGGACGTCGAATAGAGGCGTCTGAATTTCAGCGCCGCCTGGTATTCGGGCGAATGGAAGCAGGCGAGTGCGACCGCATAGCTCTCGAACTCGATGATGACATGGCGATTGCCCGATGGCCCTTCCGGGCTCGACGACTGACCGCCGCGGGTCAGGAACTTTGCGCCATATTTGTCGAAAGCCGCTTTGTTGGCGGCAATGTATAGCGGATAGTTTTCCGGATCGGTCACCTCGACCATCGCCATCCAGTAGCCCTTCTTGCTCATCGGTTTTCAGGGCCTCCAACGCAGGAAATTGGTGATCAGCGCCAGGCCGAGCGCCTGGCTCTTTTCCGGGTGGAACTGCGTGCCGACGAGATTGTCGCGGGCGACAGCCGCCGTCACCGGGCCGCCATAGTCGGCAACCGCCAGAACCTCGTCCGCCTTGCGCGCATCGAGATGATAGGAATGCACGAAATAGGCATGCAGCCCGCTTGCGCCAGTCGGTATGCCGGCAAACAGCGGATGCTGGCGCTTGAGCTCGATCGTGTTCCAGCCGATCTGCGGGATCTTCAGCGCCGGATCGGAAGGCATGATCTCCTTCACGTCGCCCGATATCCAGCCGAAGCCCTTGGTAATCGTCTTTTCGAGGCCGCGCTGCGACATCAGCTGCATGCCGACGCAGATGCCGAGGAACGGCCGGCCCTTGACGATCGCAACCTCGTCGACGGCTTCCCACATGCCTTCGACGGCCTGCAGGCCGGAGGCGCAGTCGGCATAGGCGCCGACGCCGGGCAGGACGATGCGATCGGCCGTGCGCACCCGCTCGGCATCTGCGGTAAGGTCGATATCGGCCGATATGCCGGCTTCGCGCGCGGCGCGCTCGAAAGCCTTGGTGGCCGAGCGCAAATTGCCCGAGCCGTAGTCGATGATCGCAACCCGCATGTCAGCTTCTTCCCGGAATGTGGGTCAGCCCCAGCGCCATGCCCGGCTGCGCTGGCCGCGCGAGGGCAGCATCGGGGACCATGCGCGGCGCCGGCACAACCTCATCGGCAAGCGCTTCCGCTTCCAGCGCATAGCGTGTGTCGGCGTCGTCGAGCCAACCGGCTTCGACCGCGCCCCATTCGTGCCAACCGCGCCGGCGAAGTGCCGCGATGCGCAGGCCTTGCCCTTCCAGTCCGACATAGAGCGAAACCAACAGTGACAGCAGCGAGCCGGCCAGACCAAGGCCGAGATTCTGGCCCAGCATCGAAAGCAGGCCCATGACGACGAAGGCAAGCGCTGCCTCGATCCACAGCCGATGCCAGGCGAACCATAGCGGCGGCACCAGGAGGCCCAGCCAGGTGAAGCCATCGCGGACAAAGGCCGTGGCATCGGCCTTCTCGCTGCGGCCTGGCGGTTCCATCACGACATAGGTGGCCATTGCCTTATCCCTTCAACGATCCCTTGGTGGAGGGAACCGCATCCGGCTGGCGCGGATCGCGCTCGAGAGCCGCGCGCAGCGCGCGCGCCACCGCCTTGAAGCAGGTCTCGGCGATGTGATGGTTGTTGGCGCCATAGTGATTGGTGACATGCAGCGTGATGCCGGCATTCTGCGCCAAAGCCTGGAAGAATTCGCGCACCAGCTCGGTGTCGAAGGTGCCGATCTTCGGCGACGAGAAGGAAACGTTCCAGACCAGGAACGGACGGCCGGACACGTCGATCGCAGCGCGCGTCAGCGTCTCGTCCATGGCAAGGTCGATCGAGGCATAGCGCATGATGCCGCGCCGCTCGCCCAGTGCCTTGGCCAGCGCCTGGCCGAGCGCGATGCCGGTGTCCTCGACCGTGTGATGATCGTCGATATGCAGGTCGCCCTTGGCCCTGACCGTCATGTCGATCAGGGAATGGCGCGCCAGCTGGTCCAGCATATGGTCGAAGAAGCCGACGCCCGTCGAAATGTCCGATTTTCCGGTGCCGTCGACATGGACCGAGACGGCAATCTCGGTTTCCTTGGTCTTGCGGCTGACTTCGGCGGCGCGGGGCGGCATCACTCTATCCTTGTCCAGAGGTTCACATCGTGACCAGCTCAGAGGTTCAAGCGCTCGCAGGCTTGAAAACGAAAGCCTTCTAGCAGCATGATCCGGCGATTGCCAGTTGCGAACCCGGCCGCTATCCAGCGGTTTGCAATCATCGGTCCCATGCATACATATGGCCGATCAAGTCACTCGTACCGCGCCGATCGCCTTATCGGGATGGCGCTGCTCGGAGCCAGGAAATGTCCGATAATCTGACCATGCACGCCACGACCATCGTGACGGTGCGCAAGGGCAACAAGGTGGTGATCGCCGGCGACGGCCAGGTCAGCCTTGGCCAGACCATCATGAAGGGCAACGCCAAGAAGGTGCGCCGCATCGGCAAGGGCGGCAATGTGATCGCCGGGTTCGCCGGCGCCACCGCCGACGCCTTCACGCTGCTGGAGCGACTCGAAGCCAAGCTCGAACAATATCCAGACCAGCTGACGCGCGCCTGCGTCGAACTCGCCAAGGACTGGCGCACCGACCGCTATCTGCGCCGGCTGGAAGCGATGATGCTGGTGGCCGACAAGTCGGTATCGCTGGCGCTGACCGGCACCGGCGACGTGCTCGAACCCGAATTCGGCGTCATGGCCATCGGTTCGGGCGGCAATTACGCACTGGCCGCGGCGCGCGCGCTGATGGACAGCGACAAGGATGCCGAGGAGATCGCCCGCAAGGCGATGCAGATCGCATCCGATATCTGCGTCTACACCAACAACAATTTCGTCGTCGAAACGCTCGATGTCGGCTGAAAAGCCGGCCATGACCCCGAAAAGTGGAAACCGGTTTTCTCGGACGAACGGTTCCGTTCGTCCAGAGATCATGGCCGAACAAGAAGATAGCTACGATTTTCGGCCGGTGACGGAAAAAGACCTGCCGATGATCGCCGGCTGGCTCGCCGAGCCGCATGTTGCAGAGTGGTGGGACGATCCGGAGACGGAAATCGCCGGCATTCGCGAGCACATCGACTCGATTTCGGTCGAGCCGCTGATCGTCGAGCTCGACGGCAAGCCGATTGCCTATCTGCAGAGCTACGACCCGCATCTGGAAGACGACCATCCCTATGCCGACCAGCCGTTCGGCACGCTCGGCATCGACGTGTCGATCGGCGTGCCGGAGTTGCTCGGGCGCGGCCATGGCTCGGCAATCGTGCGCCAGTTCGTCGAACAGCTTTTCGAGGAAGGTGTTCCGCGCGTCATCATCGACCCGGATCCCGCCAATGTCAGGGCGATCCGTGCCTATGAAAAGGCTGGCTTTGTTGCCTTTGACACCAGAACATCGGAGTACGGGCCGGCCTTGATGATGGCGCGCGACGCGACGCAGGAGCCCAATTGATCAGCGCCGAAACCCTCGACAAGGCAGTCGCGAAAGGTTTGATCTCGCAGACCCTGCGCGATCAGTTGGAGGCCATGGAACATGCGGTCGCTCTCGCCCCCGAGGCCAGGCGCGCCGATGACGAGGGTGACGAGGAAAACCTGCGGCTGGTCGGCGGCGGCAACGATCTGTTCGTCACCGTGGGAACCATTCTGCTCAGCGCCGGCTTCTTCTTTGTCCTCACCACCTTGCTTCCAGGCCAGACATTCTGGATCGCTGGCATCCTCGCGGTTTTCACTTGGGGGCTCGCCGAAATCGTCACGCGTCAGCACCGGATGAAATTATCGTCGTCCGTGCTTGCCCTGATTTTCATGGCCGCCATTCTGGCCGCTCTGGCGCTACAGGTGGAGGCCAGCTTCGGCATACGCAAGCCGGAGACTATCTGGCAGCTGTTGGCGTTGCGCCAGACGGCGTCCCGGGCCGGATATCTGTTCCTGGGCGGAGGAATAATCGCGGCGGCGATCTATTTCTGGCGTTTTCGCGTCCCCATCATCGCCGGGGCTATCGCCATCGCTTTTACACTGCTTGCCTTCCTGCAAACGGCGATAATCCTGTATGACAGCGTGACAGCGGGTACGATTGCGCCGCCGCGTATGGAGGATGTTCCCGAATTGCTCCGCGCGGCACTTTACATGCCGCTGATCTGCGGCCTGATCGTGTTCGCAACGGGTGTAGCTTTTGACATTTACGACAGGGATCGACGCAAGATCTGGTCCGATTGCGCTTTCTGGCTGCATGTCGTCTCGGCGCCCATGCTGGTGCATCCGCTCTTCATCATGGCAACCGGCCAGAACGTCGTATTCGGACATATTGCGCCGGATACCAATGCAACCCTCATGCTGACTATACTGATCCTTGGCTTCCTCTATGTCGCGCTTGCCATCGACCGCCGTTCGCTTCTGGTTCCGACATTGGCTTACTTCGGCTCGCTGGGCATCTATTATCTGGTGAATTCCGCCTCCGATTCGACGGGCATCCCGCCTTTTGCCTTGATCCTGGTCGTTGTTGGCGCGTTGATCATTCTGTTCGGGGCTGGCTGGCAGCGTATCCGGCGGATTGTGGTCAAACCCACCTTGCCGGCTGCCGTGATCCGCCGGCTACCACCGCTGAAGGCGTGACAAGGCTTTGTGATGATCGAGACGGCGACGCGAAACGAGGGGGAATGAACCGATGACGACACCGACCGCGGAGAACAGCTATTCGGCCTATGAAGACAGCTGGCGAATGGGGCTTCTGCTGGTGCTTGCCCTGGTCATCTTCCAGGCCGGGGCGCTCTACGGCATGGGGCGAACGCCGATCTGCACCTGCGGCTACGTCAAGCTCTGGCAAGGCGTCGTGCAGAGTTCGGAGAATTCCCAGCACATTTCGGACTGGTATACGTTCTCGCACATCATCCACGGCTTCCTGTTCTATGCGCTGGCAAGATTCCTGTTCCCGCGTTCGCCGATCGGCTTGAGACTGGCGTTCGCCGTCTTCATCGAAGGCGGTTGGGAGCTGCTCGAAAACAGCCCATTCATCATCGAGCGCTACCGCGCCGGCACCATCTCGCTCGACTATTACGGCGACAGCATCATCAATTCGGTGTCCGACACTCTGGCCATGGTGCTGGGATTTGTGATGGCGCGAAGGCTACCTATATGGGTGATCGTCAGCCTCGCCATCATCTTCGAACTCGGTACCGGCTATCTCATCCGGGACAATCTGACACTCAACGTGATCATGCTGCTGCATCCGTTCGAGGCCATCAAGCAGTGGCAAAGTGGAATCTAGTGATATGAGCACATTTTCTCCCCGCGAAATCGTTTCGGAACTCGACCGTTTCATCATCGGCCAGAAGGACGCCAAGCGCGCCGTGGCCATTGCCTTGCGCAACCGCTGGCGCCGCCAGCAGCTGGAAGGCCAGATGCGCGAAGAGGTGATGCCGAAGAACATCCTGATGATCGGGCCGACCGGCGTCGGCAAGACCGAGATCTCGCGCCGCCTGGCGCGTCTTGCCGGTGCGCCTTTCGTCAAGGTCGAGGCGACCAAGTTCACCGAGGTCGGCTATGTCGGCCGCGATGTCGAGCAGATCATCCGCGATCTGGTCGAGATCGCCATCGGCCTGGTGCGCGAGAAGATGCGCGAAGACGTCAAGGCGCGCGCCCACGTCAACGCCGAGGAACGCGTGCTGGAAGCGCTGGTCGGCAAGACGGCGAGCCCGGCCACCCGCGATAGTTTCCGCAAGAAGCTGCGCGACGGCGAACTCGACGACAAGGAGATCGAGGTCGAGGTTGCCGACACCGGCAGCGGCGGCATGCCCGGCTTCGAGATTCCCGGCATGCCGGGCGCCAATATCGGCGTGCTGAACATCAACGACATGCTGTCGAAGGCGATGGGCGGCAAGAAGACCAAGACGCGCAAGACGACGGTGAAGGAGTCCTACGACCTGCTGGTCAACGACGAGTCCGACAAGCTGCTCGATCAGGACGAAGTCGTGCGCAGGGCGCTCGATGCCGCGGAAAATGACGGCATCGTTTTCCTCGACGAGATCGACAAGATAGCGGCGAGATCCGACATTTCGGGCGGTCCGTCCCGCGAAGGTGTGCAGCGCGACCTGCTGCCGCTGGTTGAGGGCACCACGGTGGCGACCAAATACGGGCCGTTGAAGACGGATCATATCCTGTTCATCGCTTCCGGCGCCTTCCACGTCTCGAAGCCGTCCGACCTTTTGCCGGAGCTGCAGGGCCGCCTGCCGATCCGCGTCGAATTGCGGGCGCTGGAGAAGGATGATTTCGTCCGCATCCTGACCGAGACCGAGGCGAGCCTGATCAAGCAGTATATCGCTCTGATGAAGACCGAAGGCGTCGAGCTGACCTTCACCGACGACGCTATCGACTCGCTGGCCGGCATCGCCGTCGATCTCAACGCCAGCGTCGAGAACATCGGCGCAAGGCGGCTGCAGACGGTGATGGAGCGGGTGCTGGACGAAATCTCCTACGATGCGCCCGACCGCAACGGCACATCAGTCACCATCGATGCCGCCTATGTGGAGAAGCATGTCGGCGACCTGTCCAGGAATACCGACCTGTCGCGGTTCATCCTTTAAACGACGGCGCCGGAACGTTCCGGCGCCGGTCCAGGCAACATTTTCCGGCAAGCAAAATCATGTGTGGCCAGATGGTACCATCTGGCCACCTTTCGTAGTGCCGGGTGAAGGGGCGCTCTCGACTCGACCAAGAGCTTTACCTAGTTTGCGCGGCAATTCTCGATCTCTTGGTTTGACGGAATTCCGGGAAACCGTTTCACACTTTTCTTGGAATTGCTTGGGCGGCGGGTGCATGAAAAAACTGATCCTGGTCATTCTCGGCTTGACGCTGGCGGCGACGCTGTTCGCCGCCGAGGCAGCGACATTGGTGCCGCCGGGAAATCGCAATGCCGTGCAGCCCGACATTCCGGGTGCCTCCAGCCGGCGCACGCAGGCGACCAACACCAGCTTCCAGGCGAAGTACCGCAAGGTCTACGCCCTGCTGCAGAACGACGCCGGTCTGCGCGGCAAGATCAAGAAGGCAGCAGCCACCTACGGCATCGATCCCCTGCACATCGTCGGCGCCATCGTCGGCGAGCACACCTACAATGTCGATGCCTATGACCGACTGCAGACCTACTATGTCAAGGCAATCTCCTATCTCTCCAGCAAGCTCTCCTTCGCCTATGACGGCGAGGACATCACCGATTTCGTGCAGCGGCCGGAGTTCAAGAAATGCGCCGGGATGTCCGACAGCTACGACCTGTGGGAATGCCGCGAACAGGTGTGGAACCGTTCGTTTCGCGGCAAGAGCGTCGGCGGGACCAGCTTTCCCGACGACCGTTTCGGCGCCACCTTCTTCCAGCCTTACTATGCCGGCCAGACCTTCGGCCTCGGCCAACTCAATCCGCTGACCGCCTTGCAGATGAGCGATCTCGTGCACAAGGTTTCCGGCCTGCCGAAGCTCGACGTCGGCGATCCCAATTCGGTCTACAAGACCATCATGGATCCCGACCTGACGCTGCCCTACGTCGCCGCGACGATCCGGAAATCGATCGATGCCTATAAAAGCATTGCCGGCTTCGACATTTCGGGCAATCCGGGGGTCACGGCCACGCTCTACAATGTCGGCAATCCGGAGCAGCGCGCCGACGCGCTGAAGGCGGAGAACGACAGGCGCCGCGCCGCCGGCGAGCCGGAAAAGCTGCCGGAAGAGAATTACTATGGCTGGCTGGTGAATGACAAATTGGCGGAGCTGAAGGCGCTGTTTTAGGGCGCCTCTCTGGCGTTAATTTGCCGACGTCTGCGCCGCCCCTCATTGCCCTGCCGGGCATTTCTCCCCGTATAGCGACGGGGAGAAAGACGTTGTCGCCGAAGATTTCGCCAATCGCCAACGTTGCTGAATGGGCGCCGGGAGTGCGGCCATCTCCTTCTCCCCGTCACTATATGGGGAGAAGGT
>NZ_RZTF01000029.1:25072-34541 GCF_004023175.1 Mesorhizobium sp. M7A.F.Ca.MR.362.00.0.0 | reverse complement strand
CACCAGGATGCTGCCGATGACGGCGCCGAGATTGCTGCCGGAACCGCCGACGATCAGCATCACCCAGACCTGGAAGGTCAGGATCGGCAGATAATTGTCCGGCGCGATGAAGCCGGTGAAATGCGCCTGCAGCGCGCCGGCCAGCGCCATGATGGCGCCGCCGACGGCAAAGGCCTGGACGCGGTAGAAACGCGCGCTCTTGCCAAGCGAGATCGCCGCCCGCTCATCCTCGCGCAACGCCTTCAAGACCCGCCCCCACGGGCTGCGCGACAAATGTTCCAAGGCGAGATAGGCGATCAGCGTCACCACCGAGACCACGCCAAGGTTGGACAGGTTGAACAGCAGCGGCGTCTCGGCAAGGCTGCCGAAGGGGCGCGGAATAAAACCGATGCCGAACGGGCCGCCGGTCAGTTTCTGCGCGTTGAGCGCGACCAGTTGCACGACGACGGCGACGCCGAAGGTGGTGATCGCCAGATAGTCGGATTTCAGCCGCAGCGTTGCCATGCCGGTAAGCGCTGCAGCGATGCCGCCGACGACCATGGCGCCCGCCCAGCCGACAAGGATCGGCAGGCCGAAGCCGCCCAGCCGCGCGGCATCGTCCGGTGTGGTCAGCAGCGCCGATGTGTAGGCGCCGATGGCGACGAAGCCGGCGAGGCCGACATTGAACAGCCCGGTCAGGCCCCACTGCAAATTGAGCCCTAGCGTGACCAGCGAGAAGATCAGCGCTGTGGTCAGGAAGAAGGCGCCGTAGCCGAGCAGGTCCATCAGCGTTCCCTTACACCAAACAGGCCGATCGGCCGCACGAACAGCACCGCCATCAGGATGATGAAGGAAACGGCGGCGCGCCACTCGGCGCCGATCAACTGCACCGCACCAGCCTCGGCGAGCCCGATGATCAGGCCGCCGAGCACCGCACCGGGAATGCTGCCGATGCCGCCGAGAATGGCGGCGGCGAACATCGGCAGCAGCATGTCGAAGCCCATGAACGGGCGGATCTGCACCAGAATGCCGATCATCACGCCGGCCACGCAGGCGAGAGCGCCGCCGATGACCCAGGTGACGCGCACCACGCTGGCGACATCGATGCCGACGATGCGGGCCAGCGCCGCGTTCTGGCTCAAGGCCTGCATCGAGCGGCCGGTCTGCGTGCGCGTTATCAACAGATGCACGCCGAGCACCAGCACCGCGGTCAGCAGCAAAAGCGCGATCTGGTCGGGTGTGATGCGGATGCCGAAGCCGACCGGCATGGCGATCTGGATCGCGCGGCTGAAATAGGTCGGCCGCGAGGTGAAGGTGAATTCGAGCAGGCTTCTCAGCGCCATCGAGGCGCCGAAGCTCGCCATCACCACGATGATCGCCTGGCCTTGCGAGCGAAGCCGCGAAAACAGCACCTTGTCGAGCAGCAGCGCCAAGAGCGCGGTGAAGGCCATGCCGATAACGAGCGCAACAATGAGCGGCCAGCCGAAGGACAGCGGTGCGATCGGCGCCACCTTGCCTACTGTCGCACCGATGGCGCTGACGACGGCCAGCGTCGCATAGGTGCCCCATGCCATGAAGTCGCCATGGGCGAAGTTCGAGAAGCGCAGGATCGAATAGGTAAGCGTCACGCCGATGGCGCCGAGGCCGATCATCGAACCCGTCAGCAATCCGTCGACGACAAATTGCAGGCTCATGCCTCACCTCCTTTCCCTGCCTTAGATGGGCGCTGGCCGAGATAGAGTTCGGCGACCACCGGATCGTTCCACAATTCGGAGGCGATGCCCTCGTGCCGGTCCTTGCCTTCGACCAGGACATAGGCGCGGTCGCCGATGGCGAGCGCCGCCTTGGCATTCTGTTCGACCAGCAGGATGGTGACGCCGGACTTGCGGATGCCGGCCAGCATCTCGAACACCATCGAGACGAATTTCGGCGACAGGCCGGCCGACGGCTCGTCCAGCACCAGCACTCTGGGGTGGACGATCAGCGCCCGTGCGACAGCGAGCATCTGCCGCTGTCCGCCCGACAAATTGCCGGCGGCGGTGCGGCGCTGGCGGACGAGGTCTGGGAAGGCGGCATACATCTCCTCGATGCGGGCAGGGATTTCGCGCCGCTCGAGGACGCCGCAGGCGACCCTGAGATTGTCCTCGACCGACATCAGCGGGAAGATGTTTTCGGTCTGCGGCACGAAGGCCAGTCCAAGCCGCACCATGGTGTGGGCAGGCGCAGCGGTAATGTCCTTGCCGTCCAGAAACACCGTGCCACCGGTGATCGGGACGAGGCCGGCGATGGCCTTGATGAAGCTCGACTTGCCGGCGCCGTTGGGGCCCAGCACGACGACGATCTCGCCTTTTTTGACAGTGATCGAGGCGCCGCGCACGATCGGCACGCCGGGCTCGTAACCGGCTTCGAGGTCGCGGACATCGAGGACGATCTCGCTCATGCCGCGCCTCCGAGATAGGCCTCGATGACACGTGGGTCGCGAGCGACTTCTTCGGCCGTGCCTTCGCTGAGCAGCTGGCCGCTCGCCATGACGAGGACGCGATGGCAAAGCCGCGTCACCATATCGATATTGTGCTCGATCAGCAGGAAGGTGATGCCACGCGCGTTGATGTCCCGGATGCGGTCGATGATGACCTCCAGCAGCGTCGCGTTGACGCCGGCCGCCGGTTCGTCGAGCAGTATGATCGCCGGGTCGGCCATCATCACGCGGGCGAGTTCGAGCAGCTTGCGCTGGCCGCCGGAAAGCACCCGCGCCGGCTCATGCGCGAGATGGGTGAGGGTGACCAGTTCCAGCAGTTCGAGCGCCTTTGTCCTGGCGGCTCTTTCCTGCGCGGCGACGCGCCATGGCGTGATGAAATTGGCGAGCAGCTTTTCGCCGGCCTGGCCCTGTGCGGCCAGCATAATGTTTTCGATCAGCGTCAGATTGGGCAGCGGGCGCGGGATCTGAAAAGTTCGGCCAAGGCCATGACCGATGCGCAGATGCGCGGCTTCGCCCGAGACAGGCGTGCCGTTGAGCAGGATCTCGCCGCTGGTCGGCAGGATGCTGCCGGCGAGCAGGTCGAACATCGTCGTCTTGCCGGCACCATTGGGGCCGATCAAGCCGAGGATTTCTCCCGCTTTGACGTCAAACGAGACATCGTTGACCGCGACAAGGCCGCCGAACCGCCTGACGACATTCCTTGCCGTCAGAACCGGCGCGCGGGTTTCCCCTTGCCGTTTGGTTGCCTCGCTCATCAAACCCTCTGGCCGAAGACGATCGTTGCCGTCTCCTGATTATGATTTGTGATCACACTTGCTTTGATCACGCTATTCGGCTTTAATTTCATCCGCAAGCCGAAAACCGGCCAAGAACGGAATTCCATGCAAAAGGCTGCCATCGAAAAGAACAACGAGGCGATCGCGGCCCAGCTTGCGCCAGTCGGCCGCGAAACTGTGCAGGACCGCGTCTACTCGGAATTGCGCCGCGCCTTGATCGGCGGCCTGTTCGAGCCGAGCCAGGTGCTGACCATCCGTGGCCTAGCTGACGCCTTGGTCACCTCGACCATGCCGGTGCGCGAGGCGCTCGGCAGGCTGATCACGGAAAAGGCGCTGGAGGCGCTGCCCAACCGTTCGGTGCGTGTGCCGCCGATCACATTGGAACGGCTGGATGATCTCTTGCGTGCCCGCATCCTGATCGAGGGCGAAGCGATCGCGCTGGCCGCCGCCCGCATGGGCCCGCGCCAGATCGCCACCATCGAAACCATTCTCGGCGAATGGGACGAGATGCGGGCGCTGAAACACAAGAAGGACGTCGATCGCGAAGTGACGCTCAATCAGAGCTTTCATTTCGAGATCTACCGCTCCTGCGGCTCGGCCGTGCTGATCCCAATGATCGAGAGCCTGTGGCTGCAATCGGGGCCCTGCATCCGCGTCGCTATCTATGCCTTCTCGGAGGCCGGCGAAGTCGACACCGCCCAGTATCACCGCCGCATCGTCATGGCGCTGTCCACGCAGGATGCGCAGGCGGCGCGCGAATCGCTTGTCGCCGACATCAGCCGCCCCTTCACCTTCCTGCGCAGCAAGCTGCAGGCCGCCGCCGCGAAAGACCAGACATGACCGCCATCAGGATCACCGAGCCGCGCTCGCAGCTTTCCGTCACGGCGCTGCTGCTGCCCGAGAAGGCACCGGAAAACGCTGCCTTCCTCTCGGCCTATCTCGGCACGCCACGTGTCGTCCCTGGCATCCATGCGATGTGGACGGGGCCGGAAATCTCCTGTCCGGTTCCCGCGGCCGATCTCGAGGGCCAGGCCTATGCGAAACCGTTGCCGGCCGAGAACGCGACGCTGACGCCGCAGCCGGGCGACATCGTGCTTTCCTACGTGCCGCCACGCATGTGGGGCGGCAATCCCAATGCGATCTTCGACATCGGCCTCTACTACGGGCAGGGCGCGCGGCTCTTGTTCCCGATCGGCTGGCTGGCCGGCAGCGTGGTGGCGCAAGTGCGCGTCGAAGAGCGTGACCGGTTCGCCGCCGCTTGCGGTGTCATCCGCCGCAACGGCGCCTGCGATGTTACCTTCAGCCTGATGGAGGCTTGAATGGCCGACGACAGTTTCGAGCTGTTCGATCTTCGCGTCGAGGCGGTCATCCCGGAGGGCAAGCCGATCTATTGCGGCGCCAAGGAAGGCGACTATTTCGAACTTAAGGGCGAGATGCTGTCGATGCCGGCAGGGCAGGGTTTTTCGATCTATTCGCTCGCCGCCGTCTTGCCTCTGCTGGCGGCCAAGCAGCGCCCAACCCACCCGAACGACTGGATGACCTCGGACGCGGAGATCGCTTGTCCCGATCCCAATTGCGGCAGCCGGCTGAGGATCGTCAGGATGGCCAAGCGGCGGTTCAGCCACGCCGAGACCACGGCGGTGCCGCTGCCTAAAGAGGATGACCTGAGATGAGTGCCAAGACCTTCGAACTCGGCTCTGGCTACACCATCTCGCGCGTCATCCGCGGCGGTTGGCAGCTGGCCGGCGGCCACGGCGCCATCGACCGCAGCCAGGCGGTGGCCGATCTGATCGCCACCTTCGATGCCGGCATCTGGACCTATGATTGCGCCGACATCTACACCGGCGTCGAGGAATTGATCGGCGCCGCGCGCCTGCGACTGGCCAGTGAGCGCGGCCTCGATGTCGCCGCCCGGATGAAGGTGCACACCAAGCTGGTGCCCGACCTCGAACGACTGGCCAGCATCAGCCGCGACTACATCAGGAGCATCGTCGACCAGTCATTGCGGCGGCTGAAGACCGAGCGGCTCGATCTCGTTCAGTTCCACTGGTGGGACTATGCGCAGCCTCGCTATGTCGAGGCGATGGGCTGGCTCGACGAGCTTCGGCTGGAAGGCAAGGTGCGCAATCTCGGCACCACCAATTTCGACACGTCGCGCCTGGCCGAAATCCTAGCTGCCGGCATCCCGCTGGTCAGCCAGCAACTGCAGTATTCCGTGCTCGACCAACGCCCGGGCAACAGCCTGGCGGCACTCGCAAAACAGAACGGCGTCAGTTTCCTCTGCTATGGCTCGGTTGCCGGCGGTTTCCTCAGCGACAAATGGCTCGGTGCGGCCGAACCCGCCACGCCGCTCGAAAACCGTTCGCTGGTCAAATACAAGCTGATCATCGACGATTTCGGCGGCTGGGGCCTTTTCCAGCACCTGCTTCAGGCGCTGAAGGCCGTTGGCGATCGCCACGGCGTTGACATCGCCACCATCGCCAGCGCCTGGGTGCTGGAGCAGCCGCAAGTGGCGGCCGTCATCGTCGGCGCCCGCAACCAGGCGCATGCGCTGGCCAATGCAAAGATCATGGACGTTGCGCTCGACGCCGAGGACCGGGTGCGGATTGCCGCCGTCATCGCACAAGGCACCGGCCTTGAGGGCGACGTCTATACGCTGGAGCGCGACCGCCATGGCCGCCACGGCTCGATCATGCACTACAACCTCAATGCGGGGAAGAAATGAGCGGCGAGCCCTCCCTGTTTTCACGCGCCAGCGCCGAAATCATCGACCTGCACCGCTTCTTCGTCGACTGGTTCGTCGCTGCGCGTGCCAACACGGTGGACTTCGGCCGCTTCGAACGCGCCATGGGCGAAGACCTCAGCATGGTGGCGCCGGACGGACAGATCCTCGACCGCGAAGCGGTCGTCGACCATGTCCGCTCAAGCCGCGCTTCCTGCGACGATGGTTTTGCCATTTCGATCGAGAACATCCGGCCCGGCTGGCAGGACGCCGATACCATCGTCGTCCTCTATGTCGAAGCGCAGCTGCGCGCAGGCAAGCACAGCCGTCGCCAGTCGAGCGCCGTCTTCACCACCAGTTCATCGGCGCCCAACGGCGTCGAATGGCGACACCTGCATGAAACCTGGCTGCAGGTGCCGGAACGCTGAACAGGCTCCAGAATTCAAATACAGTCGAGTAACGAAAGGGGAACAACAATGACAAAGACGATACTCCAACTCACCACCGCGCTCGCTCTCGTCACGATGGCGGGTGCTGCGCAAGCCGCCGATTGCAAGATCACCGTCGGCCTCGTCATGGAGCTGACCGGCCCGGCCGGCGAATACGGCCAGGCCGGCGCCAAGTCGGTCGAGATGGCCTTCCGCGACCTCAACGAAGCCGGTGGCGTACGCGGCTGCGATCTCGTCACCGACACGCGCGACAGCCAGAGCCAGGGCAACGTCGCCGTCGACGCCGCCACCCAGCTGGTTCAGGTCAAGAAGGTGCCGGTCATCATCGGCGGCATCATCTCCTCGGTGTCGATCCCGATCCTGACCTCGGTCACCGCACCTGCCAAGATCGTCCAGGTCTCGCCGGCTTCGTCCTCGCCGACGCTGACCGCGCTCGGCCGCGACGGCAAGACCAACGGCATCTTCTTCCGCACCATCACCTCGGATGCGCTGCAGGGCGTCGCCGCCGCCAAATACGCCGTCGACAAGGGTTTCAAGAAGCTGTCGATCATCCATGTCAACAACGATTTCGGCGTCAACATGGTGGCCGAATTCTCGCGCGCCTACAAAGCGCTCGGCGGCACCATCGTCTCCGACACGCCTTACAATGAGAAGCAGTCGAGCTATGCCTCGGAAGTCACGGCGGCGATGGCCGGCGAGCCCGACGGCCTCTATCTCGTCAGCACGCCGGTCGACGGCGCTACGGTCGCCCGTACCTGGATCTCGCAGGGCGGCGTGCAGAAATTCCTGCTCAATGACGGCATGAACAGCCCTGATTTCATCGAGTCCGTCGGCGCCGACTATCTGAAGGAAGCCTACGGCACGTCCTCCGGCACCAGCCCGACGGCCTCGACGGAGTATTTCACCAAGAACTACAAGGAATTCTCCGGCATCGAACCGACCAATCCGGCGGCCGACCGCTCCTATGATGCCGGCGCGATTGTTGGTCTGGCCATCGCCATTGCCGGTTCTGAGGACCCGGCCAAGATCAAGGATGCGATGTACAAGGCCGTCGATCCGGCCGGCACGCCGATCTTTGCCGGCAAGGAAGAGTTCGCCAAGGCGCTCGGCCTGATTAAGGACGGCAAGCCGATCCGCTATGAAGGTGTCATCGGCCCTGTCGCCTTCGACAAATATGGCGACATCACCGGCCCGTTCCGCCTGTGGAAGATCGTCGACGGCAAGGTGGCAACGGACGGTGAAATGACCACCGACGATGTCAACGCGCTGCAAGCCAAGCTTCAGTAAGACAACTCTCCGGTATCGATCACGATCCATCGTGATCGATACAGGATGATTGTCCTGTTTTACATTGCCGACGGACACGGACGACGCCCGGCAGGCGGCGTTTCGGCCGAACATGGCATCGGCCTCGACAAGAAGAAGTGGCTGCATCTGGTCCGCAGCGACGCCGAGATCGCCACGATGCGGCGGCTGAACGCAGCGCTTGACCCGAGAAACATCCTCAATCCGGGACGGGTCTTCGACCTCGACCCGACTGCCTTCTGCCGATGACGATCCCGCACAGCCTGACGCATCAGCCGCTTTGCCTTGCCGCTTCGCGGATGGTCTGCAGCAGGATGGAAAAGGCCGGCGAGGGCGCGGTGTCGGTCCGCATGGTCAGGCCGACCGGTCCCTTGGTTTCCTCGGTGTTGACCGGCAGGGCGACGAAGGCGCGGCTGCCGAGTTCATTGGCAACGACGCCAGCCGAAATGATCCAGACGGCATTGCTTTGCCGCAGGAAGGCGCGGCCGAAGGAGTCTGAAACGGTTTCGATCTCGGTTGCCGGCGCCGTCATGCCGTTGGTGATGAACAGGCGGTCGACGAAGGGGCGGATGACCGATTCCCGCGTCGGCATCAGCATCGGGAATTCGTCGAGCCGTGCGAACACATCCTGTCCCGGATCAAGCAGCGGATGTCCGGCTCGCACCACGAACAGCACCGGTTCAGAATAGAGGTGCTCGAAGAAGAAGCCGGTCATGTTTTCCGGCGCCGCCAGCCTTCCGACGACGAGATCGAGCGCTCCGGTGCGCAACTGTTCGAGCAGCACGGCGTTCTCGCCGGTGACGATCTTGATCGCCGCACCTGTGTCCTCCTCGAGGAACAGGCCCATGGCGAGCGGTATCACCCGCGCCGACACTGTCGGCAGCGCACCGATGCGGATCGGGTGCCGGCTGACCGCTCCGTCCTGGCGGACGGAATCGACGCCTTGCTTGAGTGCCGTGATCGCCGTTCCGGCATGGCGAAGAAAGATCTCGCCAATGCGCGTCAGTCGGATGCCACGGCCGTCGCGCTCGACCACCGCAACCCCCAGCGCCCCTTCCAGCTCGCGCAATGTCTTGGTCACTGCCGGCGGGCTGACATGCAGCAAGTCAGCCGCTCGTGCCACGCTTCCCTGCCGCGCGACCTCCAGGAATGCCTGCAAATGGCGGAACCGGATCCGGCTCTCGGACATGAATTAATAACCCATGAGTTAATGAAACGACGCAAAATATCATTTTACCGAACCAAACGCCTTGTGCAATGTGGGGGCGGAGGACCGAAACCGTGCCATTCCTCACCATCGGCGGCATCACGCTGCACCATCGCCACATCAAGGCGAGCGGTAATGCGCGCCCTATCATATTCATCAATTCACTGGGCACCGACTTCCGGATCTGGGACGAAATTGTCTCGGCGCTTGATGGTGAAATGCCGCTGCTGGTCTATGACAAGCGCGGTCACGGGCTGTCCGACATCGGCGACATCAGGTCGATCGACGATCATGTCGATGATCTCTCGGGCCTCATCGATCATTTCGAATTGAGCAAAGTCGTGCTGTGCGGCCTGTCGGTCGGCGGCATGATCGCGCAGGGGCTCTATGCCAGGCGACCTGAAATCGTCGAAGGCCTGATCCTTTGCGACACGGCGCACAAGATCGGCACGACGGACAGCTGGAACACACGCATCGCAACGGTCGAAAGCAAGGGCCTCCAGGCGATTGCCGATGGCGTGCTCAAAATGTGGTTCACCCCCGCCTTCCACG
>NZ_RZTF01000029.1:23260-25062 GCF_004023175.1 Mesorhizobium sp. M7A.F.Ca.MR.362.00.0.0 | reverse complement strand
GCGTCCAGCCGAGCTCGACGGCTATAGGAACATGATGACCAGGCAAGCGCTCGCCGGTTACATCGGGACCTGCGTTGCCGTTCGCGATGCCGATTTCACCGATGCCGCACGCCGCATCGCGGTGCCGACACTCTGTGTCGCGGGCGACCAGGATGGCTCGACGCCGCCCGATCTCGTCCGCTCGCTGGCCGAGCTGATCCCCGCCGCGCGCTTCGAGATCATCCGCGACGCCGGACACATTCCTTGCGTCGAACAACCCGAAGCGCTGGTCGCCCTGATCCGCAGTTTTATCGCGTCGCTTGCCCCTGGAGCAGAAACTCATGGATGAAGTCCCCGGCGACGCAGCCAGATATCGCAAGGGGCTCGCGGTGCGGCGCTCGGTACTCGGCGACCGGCATGTCGACCGGGCCGAAATCGCCGCCACCGATTTCGACCAGCCTTTCCAGGAGCTGATCACCGAGGCTGCCTGGGGAACCGTGTGGGCGCGGCCGGGCTTCACCAAGCGTGAGCGTTCGATCGTCACGCTGGCGCTGCTGGCCGCACTCGGCCATGATGAGGAGATCGCCATGCATGTGCGCGCCACCGCCAACACCGGTGCGTCGCGCGACGACATCTGCGAGGCGTTCCTGCATGTCGCCATCTATGCCGGCGTGCCGGCCGCCAACCGTGCCTTCAAGATCGCCAAGGAGGTGTTTTCGGAAATGGACGGGAGCCAGAATGCCCGCTGAGTCCGGCTCGACCCGGAGGCCCGAGACCGGCGCCTTCTTCCAGCGCGACCGGACATGGCATCCGCCGGCTCTGACGCCGAACTATAAAACCTCGGTGCTGCGCTCACCGCAAAAGGCGCCGCTGTCGTTCGACAACACGCTATCGGAGATTGCAGGCCCGGTCTTCGGTCACGCCATGCTCGGCGAACTCGACGCCGACCTGATCCACAATTTCGCCAGGCCCGGCGAGAGCGCGCTCGGTGAGCGCATCCTCGTCTATGGGCGGGTGCTCGACGAACGCGGCGTTGGTGTGCCCGGCGCGCTGCTTGAGTTCTGGCAGGCCAATGCCGGTGGCCGCTATCGCCATAAGAGGGATGGCTATCTGGCGCCACTCGATCCGAATTTTGGCGGTTGTGGCCGAACTATTACAGGCGAGGATGGCTTCTATGCGTTTCGTACCGTCAAGCCCGGTCCCTATCCCTGGCCGAACGGGCCGAACGACTGGCGGCCTTCGCACATCCATTTCTCTGTCTTTGGTCACGGCTTTGCGCAGCGGCTGATCACGCAGATGTATTTCGAGGGCGATCCGCTGATCTGGCACTGCCCGATCGTGCGCGGCATCCCCGACAAGGCGGCCATTGAGACGCTGATCGCAACGCTCGACATGCAAGCGACGATCCCCTTCGACGCGCGCGCCTACAAGTTCGACATCGTTCTGCGCGGGCGCCGCGCGTCGCGGTTCGAAAACAGGCTGGAGGGCAATTGATGGCCCAGTCGCTCGACCGGCTCAGGGAGAGCCCCTCGCAGACCGCCGGACCCTACGTTCATATCGGGCTGACGCCCAATTTCGGTGGCATAGGCTGCGTCTACCCGACCGACCTCGGCGCGACCATGGTCAACGACAAGACCAAGGGCGAGCGCATCGGCCTGCGCATCCGGGTGCTCGACGGCACCGGCACGCCGCTCAAGGATGCGCTGATCGAGATCTGGCAGGCGGATGCCGACGGGCTCTACAATTCGCCGGCAGAACCGCGCGGCACGGCGGATCCCAACTTTTTCGGCTGGGGCCGTTGCCCGACCGACATGGACACCGGC
>NZ_RZTF01000029.1:12757-23250 GCF_004023175.1 Mesorhizobium sp. M7A.F.Ca.MR.362.00.0.0 | reverse complement strand
GACAGGCCTGTGTGCGTTCGAGACGATCAAGCCTGGCCGCGTCCCGTTCAACGATGGTCGCCTGATGGCGCCGCATATCACGCTCTGGATCGTCGCCCGCGGCATCAATCTCGGCCTGCACACAAGACTGTATTTTTCCGATGAGGAAAAGGCCAATGCTGAAGATCCGATCCTTGCGCGGGTCGAGCACCGCCTTCGCGTGCCGACGCTGATCGCCGAGCGCCAAGGCGATATGTATGTCTTCGACGTCCATCTCCAGGGGGAGAAGGAAACGGTCTTCTTCGATAGCTGATGCTCAGGAGGCCTGTGACATGACTGTATCGCCTTTCGACCATCCGCTGCTCTCCGCTCTTCTCGGCGACGAAGAAGCGGCGAGGCATTTTTCCGTCGAGGCGGAAATCGAGGCCATGTTGGCCTTTGAACAGGCGCTGTCGCAAGCGGAGGCCGATAACGGGATAATCTCCAAAGATGCCGAGGCAGCTATCGTGGCGGCGCTTGGCACGATCCGGCCGAACACGGCTCTGCTGCGAGCCGGGGTCGCCAAAGACGGCGTCATGGTGCCGGAGTTGGTGCGCCAGATCAGGGCGGCGGTCGGCGAACCGCATGGCCAGAAAGTGCATTTCGGCGCGACCAGTCAGGACGTCGTCGACACGGGCCTGATGCTTCGGCTGAAACCCGTCGTCGAGCATCTCGATCTGCTGTTGACCGAAACCGTCATGCGCCTCGCCTCGCTCGAAGAGCGTTTTGGCGGCAGGGCGCTGACCGGCATGACGCGTATGCAGAAGGCGATTCAGATCAAAGTGCAGGATCGTGTGGCAGCGTGGCAGGGGCCGCTGCAACGGCATCAGGAAAGGCTGCCGGAACAGTCGAGACGCTTGCTGGTGGTGCAGTTCGGCGGTGCCGCCGGCACACTGGAAAAACTAGGCGACAAAGGAAAGGCAGTGCGCGCAGCCCTGGCCGTCAGGCTTGGTCTTGGCGACGCACCGCAATGGCAGAACCAGCGCGACGCGCTCGCTGATTTTGCCGGTTGGTTATCGCTGCTGACCGGCAGCCTCGGCAAATTCGGCCAGGACATCGCTCTGATGGCGCAAGATGGAACCGAGATCAAACTTTCCGGCGGTGGCGGCTCGTCTACCATGCCTCACAAGCAGAACCCGGTGAAGGCCGAAGCGCTGGTGGCGCTTGCCCGTTTCAACGCCACGCAGCTTGCCGGCCTGCATCACGCGCTCGTGCATGAGCAGGAGCGGTCGGGTGCTGCCTGGACCCTGGAGTGGCTATTGCTGCCGCAAATGGTCGTCGCAACGGCCGCGTCGCTGCGCCTTGCCGCCGAACTGGCCGCACAGGTCGAAAGTCTCGGCCACTGATGCGCACGCAAATCGTCGTCATCGGGTCCGGGCCGTCCGGGTTGCTGCTTGGGCAATTGCTGGCCGGCATCGGCGTCGAGACGGTCATTCTGGAACGTGCGAGCCGCGAGCACGTGCTTGGCCGCGTGCGGGCAGGGGTGCTCGAACAGGGCACCGTCGAATTGCTGGAACAGGCCGGCGCGGCGGCAAGGCTGCATGCCGAAGGGCTGCCGCATTCCGGCATCTCGCTTGCCTTCGACGGACGCTTGCATCGCATCGACCTCGAGGCGCTGACCGGCGGCAGGCATGTCACCGTCTATGGCCAGACCGAGGTGACGCATGATTTGATGGACAAGCGCGACGCGGCAGGGCTGACCACGATCTACGAGGCGGCAAATGTCGCTCTGCACGATTTCGACGGCACCGCGCCTTTCGCCACCTATGACAAGGATGGCGTCACGCATCGCATCGACTGCGACTTCGTTGCCGGCTGCGACGGTTATCATGGCGTCAGCCGCAAATCGGTGCCCGAGCGTACCCTAAAAATCTTCGAGCGGCAGTATCCGTTCGGCTGGCTCGGCGTGCTGGCCGAGGTGCCGCCAGCCGACCGCGAACTGGTCTACGCCAATCACGAGCGGGGTTTTGCGCTGTGCTCGATGCGCTCGACGCATCGCAGCCGCTACTATGTGCAGTGCCCGCAGGACGATCGCGTGGAGGCGTGGTCGGATGAGCGCTTCTGGGACGAGTTGCGCCGCCGCTTGCCGGAGCAGACGGCGGCAAATGTCGTCACCGGCCCATCCTTCGAGAAATCGATCGCGCCGCTGCGCTCCTTCGTTGCCGAGCCAATGCGCTTCGGCAGGATGTTCCTGGTTGGCGACGCCGCCCATATCGTACCGCCGACCGGGGCGAAAGGGCTCAACCTCGCCGCCAGCGACGTGCGCTATCTCTTCGCAGGTTTGCGCGACTTCTACGTCGAGAAGTCACATGATGGCATCGATGCCTATTCCGGCAAGGCGCTGGCACGGGTCTGGAAGGCGGTGCGCTTTTCCTGGTGGATGACGACGATGCTGCACCGTTTTCCCGACACCGGCGATTTCGGCCAACGCATCCAGGAGGCCGAACTCGACTACCTCATGCACTCGCGCGCCGCATCGACCGCGCTCGCCGAGAACTATGTCGGCCTACCTTATTGAGGGCTGCGGATCATCCCGCGCCTTGCTGCCTGGCAAGATCCAAAAGCATCGGGCGCTGCCCCTTGAGGATTTTCACCTCGGCCTCGGGCAAGGTGAACCAGCCCGCTCTGTCGACCTCCGGGAACTCCTTCAGGGATCCCGACCTTGGCGGCCATTCCATGGTGAAGCTGTTGCTCTTGATGGAGGTCACATCGATGTCGATGGTCGCCTCGACGGACCAGGCCGAGACGATCTTGCCGCCCGGTTGCCTGTAGTCGCCGAGACGAGTGAAGTATCCATCGACCTTGACGCCAAGCTCTTCCTCGGTCTCGCGTTGCGCTGCCGTCAACTCATCCTCGTCCTCGCCGACGAGGCCCTTCGGTATCGACCAGGCACCATCGTCCTTCTTCGCCCAGAAGGGTCCGCCCGGGTGAACCAGCAACACCCTGAGATCGTCGTCGCTGCGGCGATAGATCAGCAATCCCGCACTGCGTTTTGCCATTTTTGTATGTCCGTTTGCGAAGCTGGCAGCCTGCCGATGGTCCTTGAATCGTTGACGCGAACCTTGCACCAGGGGATTGCGACGCTATGTCAGGCGCGGCTGCATTGCACCTCACCCGCGAGTCCGGCAATCTGATACCATCGCCTATTTGGCGGCTCGAAGGCTAGGTGACGATGCAACTCGGTCTTATTGGCTACTACAGCGACTTCGTCGTGTATCCGCTGGTAATCGCCGTGCTGGCAGTGGCTGGGCTGCTCGAGGCCGGCGAAGAGGGTGCGCCGGGCTGGATAGGCACGGTCCTCGCCTGTCTCGGCTTCTGGACGCTGATCGAGTATGTGCTGCACAGGTTCGTTCTTCACCACATTCCCTACATCAAGGACCTGCACGACCGTCACCATGTCGAGGAGCGCAGTTCGGTGGGCACGCCGACCTGGCTCAGCCTCGGGGTGCATGCGCTGGTCGCGTTCCTGCCGGTATGGATGATCTCGGATTTAGCAACCGCGAGCGCGGTAAGCTGCGGGTTGATGCTGGGGTACCTCTGGTACATCAGCATCCACCACATGATCCATCACTGGCATCCCGCGCATCCGAGCTATCTCTACACGCTCAAGCGTCGCCACGCGGTCCATCACCACATCGACGAAGCGGCCAATTTCGGTGTGACGTCGGCGTTCTGGGATCGCGTTTTCGGGACGGCGCGGCTCTGAAGCCAGTTCAGCCTCGGCCGTTCAACGCCTCTTGCCGCGACCGCCGGGAGACTTGGCTCCGCGGGGTCCGCTCTGAGCCGGCGTGTTGTTCTGGTTTTCGTCGGACAGTTTTCGCCAGCGGGCAAGGCGCTCCGGATCGAGCGTTCCGGCCTTCAAGGCAGCCTGCACAGCGCAGCCCGGCTCATGCACATGCGTGCAGTCGCGGAACTTGCACAGTGGCGCGAGTTCGGTGATTTCGGCAAACAGCGTGTCGATGCCGGAGGCGACGTCACTGACCTGCAAAGTCCGCATGCCCGGCGTATCGATCACCCAGCCGCCGCCGGCAATGGCGTGCAACGATCGCGACGTGGTGGTGTGGCGTCCCTTGGCATCGTGCTCGCGAATGCCTCCGGTCTGCTGCGGCGATTGCTGCCCCGATCCGGCCAGCGTGTTGACCAGCGTCGATTTGCCGACGCCGGAGGAGCCGATCAGCGCCACCGTCTGGCCGACACCGCACCAGGCAGCCAGGATGGTTGCCGCATCCGATGTCCGGGGGTTCAGCGTCACGACCGGCAATCCACGCTGCAACGCGGCAGCCTGCCTTGCATATGTCTCGGCGTCTTCAGCGGTATCGGCCTTGGTCAGCAGGATCACAGGCGTCGTTCCGGCCTCATTGGCGAGCGCCAGATAACGCTCGAGCCGGGCGGGATTGAAGTCGGCATTGCACGAGGTGACAATGAACAGCGTGTCGACATTGGCCGCGGCAAGCTGCGGCACCCTGCCGCCCTGGGTGCGGCGCTCCAGCACCGTCTTGCGGACCAGGCGGCGCTGCACAAGGTGTTCATGCCCATCGACCAGTACCCAGTCGCCGACCGCATAGTCACCGGTGTTCGCCTGCGCCGGCAGTGTCAGATCGACCGGCCCTGCCTGGGACAGGCCGGTCAGGCGATCGCGGTGGACGGTGGCGATCCGCGTCGGGACAAGATCGGCGTCGCCGGGTTCGAGCTGGTCGCCAAAAAAATCCGTCCAGCCCAGGCCGGCAAGCGATGGCATGGAGTGGTCCGTCACGGCTTTGACCACGGCGTCGCGGACATCGGACAGTATCCCTGGCAGGTGGCGAACGGGCGAGGTGATTGCCCAAGCCGTGTATGGGCGGCATGGCGGCATTTGGCAAGCAGGCCGGAGCCGAGAGCGAGCGGCAAGCTTCTGCAGCCTATCCCTCGAGCGTCGAACTGACGATCAAGTCGACGAAACAGCGCTATCCGAAAGCGTTTGGCGGGAAAAAACGGCGGCGAGCCGCCTCAGTTTTGAAACATTAACGAATAATTTGACGCATGCAATATTTCTGGGTTCTATTGGTAACTGTGAAAATTGACTGAATAAGTTCCATCCAGGATTGTCGCATCCGGTCAACGGCCGCATGACTGGGGGCGGGCCGATCATGGCAGGGGATCAGGAATATATCGATGGCGGAGAAGACGCACCGCACGATGGATGACTTCGCCCAGGCATGCGGCGTGTCCCGGCCGACGCTGTCCAAATATTTCGACGATCCGGCGAGCGTGAAGCCGGCGACGCGGGCGCGCATCGAAGCCGCCCTGCGCTCCTCGGACTATCAGCCCAACCTTTTCGCCCGAAATCTCAACCGCAAGCGCACCCGCAACATCGGCATCGTCGTGCCGACGATCACCGATCCGTTCTACGCCGAGATGGTCAGCCGCATCGAATTTCGCTGCCGCGACGAAGGCTACTGGCCGATCGTCATCTCCTCGCATGGTTCGCCGAAGCTGGAGGCGGAGTCGGTCAGGACGCTGCTGTCCCTGAAGGTCGCCGGCGCGATCATCGCCCCACTGGGTCTGGCTTCCGACCGCGGCGTCTTCGACAAGCTCGGGCAGGATATTCCGATCGTCTATTTCGACACCTATATCGAGGGCGATACGCCGTTCGTCGGCAACGACAACCGGCAGAGCGTCTCGACCATCGTCGACTATCTCTGCCGTTCGGGTGAGCCGCCGGTCTATCTCGACATCCCACACGTCAACCACAACTCCGGCGAACGCCAGGAAAGCTACATCGTCGCGATGGAGACCGCCGGGTTCAAGCCGGTCGTCATCGAAGGCACCCGCGATTACACCTGGGACTTCGAACGCATCGGCTACGAGCAGACGGAAAAAATGCTGGAGGCCGGCTCCTTGCCCGGCCGCACCATCCTGTGCGCCAATGATCGTCTCGCCTTTGGCGTGATGGCGGCTGCGTACTCGCGCGGCCTGAAGGTCGGCCGCAGGCCCGATTGCGATCTGCGGGTTGCAGCACACGACGATCATCCGCTGAGCCGCTACACCTGCCCGGCGCTGACCACCATGGCGCAGGATTTCGCCGCCATGGCCGGCCGCAGCGTCGAGATACTGCTGGCTCTGCTGGACGAGGCCGATCCGCCGAAGCAAGGCCTGGCCCGCACTGTCAAGCTCGGCGCCACCCTGGTGATGCGTCAGTCGGCCTGATCGTCAGCGACCTTCTCGAAGTGGCGCCAGGCAGCCACCGCCTCGGCCACCGCTTGCCGGGCAGCGGGGATATGGCGTCCCATTGAGACGAAGCCATGGATCTGGCCCGGCCACTGCCGGAGGATCACCGGCACGCCCGCGGCTTGCAGGCGCGCCGCATAGGCTGCCCCTTCGTCGGCGAGGATGTCGCAGCCGGCAAGCGCCACAAAAGCCGGCGCCGAGCCGGCGAGGGCAGGCGCCAGCAAGGGCGAGACGCGCCAGTCCGTGATATCGTCGGGCGTTCGCACATAGTGGTCGCGGAACCATGCCATGGTGGTTGCGGTGAGCCCGAAGCCGTCGCCGAAACGCTGGTAGCTATTCGATGCCTGCCGCGCGTCGGTGTTGGGATAGATCAGGAGTTGCGCCGCAAGCGGAGGCGCAAGCCCATCGCGGGCAAGCAGCGCCAGCACCGTGGCGAGATTGCCGCCGGCGCTGTCGCCGGCAACGCCGATGCGTCTGATGTCGATGCCGAGACCGGCGGCATTCTCCGCCATGAAGTGCAGTGTTGCCAGGCAATCCTCGATCCCGGCGGGAAATTTGTGCTCTGGCGCCAGGCGATAATCGGGACAGACAATGACGGCGCCGCCGAGATTGGCCATCAGGCGGCAGATCTCGTCATGCGAATCGAGGTTGCCGATGACCCAGCCGCCGCCATGCAGGTAGAGCAGCGCCGGTGCCCCGCTTTGCGGTGCGCCGATGCCGCGATGGATGCGGAGCGCTATAGGCCCATTCGTCCCGTCGATCTGCCGTTCCTGGGTCGCAGCGACCGGCTCGTGCTCACCCTGTAACGTCGGGAACGAGGCGTTGTAGGCAGTTCGCGCCGCCGCCACGCTGCCGGTCTCGAATGGCTCGCCGCCGGCTGCACGACCAATTTCGAGGACGCGCAGCGCATCCGGATCGAGCGTCATGGTCATGTCCTCAGGCCAGCAGGCTGCTCGCCTCTTCCTCGGTCAGCAGGGCCGGCTGCACGACATCGCCCGCGATGGCGACTGATCCCTGTGTTTCACCGGAGCGCAGGATAGCCTCCATGATCTCCAGTACATGCAGCGCGAGGCTGCCGGAGGCCCGTGGGGTGTTGCCGGTTTGAAGCGAGCGCACCAGATCGGCGACGCCGAGCATGCGGTAATTGGCGCGATCGGGTGCCGCATAAGGCCAGTTGCGGGCGCCGTAGAGTTCGCCCTCGCTGGCGAAATCCTGCCAGTCGGTGCCGCGCTCCGACAGCGACACCGTGCCGCCGAACGTGTCGGGGTCGGGCAGGCGCAGCGAGCCCTCCGTGCCGTGCAGTTCGATCGGGTGGTTGGAGTGGCGAAAGACATCCCACGAGGCGCCGAAGGTGACGGTCGCGCCGGAGCGGAATTCAAGCAGCGACAAAACGTTGGTTGGCGTGCCGACCTTGAATGTCGTGTTCTTGAATGGCCCATCGGCTGATATCAGCCTTTCTTCCTGGCCGCGTGTCGCCATTGCCATGACGCGCTCGACCGGGCCGAGCAGATTGACCAGCATGGTCAGATAGTACGGACCCATATCGAACACGGGGCCACCGCCTGGCTGGTAGTAGAATTGCGGGTTGGGGTGCCAGTGCTCCATGCCGCGGCCCATCATGAAGGCGGTGCCGGTGACCGGGCGGCCGATGGCGCCGTCATCCATCAACCGGCGCGCACGGCGCCCGGCAGCACCGAGGAACGTGTCGGGCGCCGAGCCGAGCAGCAGGCCGCGCGACCGCGCCTCGTTGACCAGGCGTTGTCCGTCGGCGGCCGAGGTGGCGAGCGGCTTTTCGGTGAAGACGTGCTTGCCGGCCGAAAGCGCGGCAAACGAAATGTCGAAATGCGCCGCCGGAATGGTCAGGTTGAGGACAAGATCGATCTCCGGGTCGGCCAGCAGCGCATCGACGCCGAGTGCCTGGATGCCATATTCCTTCGCCCGCACCGCCGCCATGTCGGCCGAAATATCGGCACAGGCGCGCAATTCGATCCCGCCAAAAAGCCCGGCGTTGCGCAGGTAAGTCATCGAGATGTTGCCGCATCCGATGACGCCGATCCCGAGTTTGGTCTTTGATGTCCCGTGCATTTTCGATCCTGCCTCCCAATGCGCTCATGGCCTGCCGGGATCCGCCCAGCCGCTAGGCGGATCGCATTCGCAAAAGGCTATACAACATTTTAAATATTGACGCGCGTAAAATTTTTATACAACATGCGAAAATGCTGGTGCGATATCGGGAGGCTGCCAGTCCTGGGAGGAGAAAATGACCGAAAGAACGGCCGTCGATGCGGATCCCGTGGCTCATGCGCGCATCGGATATTTCCGCCGCGGCCAAGACCGCGACGGGGTCAGGCATAGATCACCTTGGCCCCGGTCCTATCAAGCTGGCTGCGTATCGGGTCGGACAGGCCATCGTCGGTGATCACGACATCGACGCTCGACAGCGAAAAGGCCTTGGACGTTCCGCTGACGCCCCATTTGCTCGAATCCGCAAGGAGGACAACGCGCCGGGCCATGCGCACGAGGTTTCGCTTCGTTCGCGCCATGTCTTCGTTCACGTCGACCACATCCAGTGACGAGTCAATCGCATGCGCTCCAACAAAGACCTGATGCGCTACCAAGCCGCCGAGAGCCGTGTCGGCATCGGTGATCAGTGTGCTCACCGTGTCTGGATAGACCCGGCCGCCGATCATGTGAACGTCGAGCCCGGGCCGATGCATCAGATGCTGCACGATATTCATCGCCGTGGCCGCGACCACGACATTGCTGAGCGGCGGTAACAGCATGGCAACCTGCATCAATGTCGAGCCGCCGTCGAAGATGACCGATTGGTTGTCCTCGAACAGTTCTACCGCTGCCCGGGCGATGCGTTTCTTTGCATCGAGGTTGGTTTGCATCCGCCGGGCGAACGCGGCCGTGGTCGAATCCGTGGTCCGGGTCACCGCGCCTCCGCGGGTCTTGGTCAGCAGTCCCTTACGGTCCAGTATCTCGAGGTCGGAGCGCACCGTGACTTCCGATACGCCAAAATCGTCTGACAGGTCCTTGATGCGGACCTGTCCGCTACGTTGCACTTCACCCAGGATCGATTGGCGTCTCTGCTCTGACAACATTGCCCTGTCCTTGCCTCCATCCGCCAAGCAATCACCCTGGCCTCGGTTCACTCTACCAAAAATATGCGAATTCAAAAGCTTTCGAAAGATTGCATTTGTCTTTTCTTTCGCAAACACTGGGTGCAGGATTTTGAAATCAATCGATTGGAGAATTTTGGACTCATGAGCCTCGGAACCAAGGTGCGCCTGGCGCGCCTCTTCTCACATCCATCGGGGAATCTTTTTGGCGGCGCGGTCGACCACTTTGTCGGCTATGGCGACGTGCGCAAAGGAGGTCTTGCCGATCTGCCGGGCGCCCTTGCACGCGTCATGGTAGGCAAACCCGACTACGTCAGCATCCAGCCCGGCACCGCGCGCCATCTGTGGCCGCAATACGCGGGCAAGGCTTGCCTGGTGATCCAGGCCGGCTGCTTCACCCCGGACGATCGCATCAGTGAACTGATTGCAACGCCCGAGGATGCGGTGCGCGCTGGCGCCGATGCGTTGGCCGTGGCCATTCCGGTGCGCGGCGCGACCGAGGGCAAATACATACGCTGGCTGACCGATTCGGTGAACGCGGCGGCCCGTTACGGCATGCCGGTGGTGGCGCATATCTACCCTCGCGATTTCACCGACGGGGCAAAAATCGTCTTCACCCCCGACGAGATCGCCTATGCGGCACGCATCGGCTACGAGTCCGGCGTCGATGTGATCAAGATCGGTTACACGGGCGATTTCGAGTCGTTCCGAGAGACTATTCGGACCTGCCCAGTGCCGGTTGTGATCGCCGGCGGTCCGAAGACCGACACGCTGCTCGGCGCCCTTCAGCAGACGGCGGACGCCATCCGTGCCGGCGCGCGCGGTGCCGTGGTGGGCCGCAATCTCTGGGGGCACGGCGATCCGGAAAAGGCAGCGATCGCCTTTCGGGGCGTCATCCATGACGGCCTTTCGGCGCAAGACGCCCTGGCGAAGGCGGGTGCCTGAACCATGCCCGCCGTCCCATCAATCCTCGGCTTCGGAGCTATTGCGATCGACGACATCGTCTATGTCGATCAGCCGTTGTCGGCGGGCAAGGGGAAGGTTCTGCAAAGTGCCCGAGCTTTCGGGGGAAATGTCGCGACGGCACTTGCCGCCGTCGCGCGGCTCGGCGGAAGCGCCGGGTTCGTCGGATGGCTGGGCAGT
>NZ_RZTF01000029.1:0-12747 GCF_004023175.1 Mesorhizobium sp. M7A.F.Ca.MR.362.00.0.0 | reverse complement strand
ACGCCGTGTTGTGCGATCTCGTTGCGAGCGGCGTTGAAACCGCGTTTGCGCCGCGCCACCCGCACGCGCGCCCGGTGCGCTCGCGGATCACCGTCGGTTCGGATGGGGAGCGATTCATCGCGTATGACGACGAAGCGATGCTGGGCACCGCGCCGGACTTTCCGGACGAGGTTCTCAGCCGCGCGACAGTCCTGATCGTCGACAGTTACGGGATCGGGTCGCTGGATGTCGTGGCTCGGGCTCGCGATCTCGGCCTTGCGATCCTCGGCGATGTCGAATGGAGCCACGGCCCGGCCACCGAGAGACTGATCGGGCTCTGCGACCATCTCATTCTTCCGCTCGGCTTCGCGCGGACCGCCACCGGCCGCCAGTCGCCGGCCGAGATACTCGATGCATTGTGGTTGCCGTTGCGGTCCGCCGTGGTTCTGACGGATGGCGGCAGGGGCGTCTTCTATCGCGGACGCGACGAGACAGGGCTCTGGCACCTGCCTCCGCACCGGGTTGCCGTCGTCGACTCGACCGGCGCCGGTGACTGCTTTCATGGCGCCTATGCCCTTGCATTGACGCGCGGGATCGACACCGCAGGCCGGGTCGCATTCGCGGCCGCGGCGGCGGCCCTTTCGATAACGGGGCGGGGCGGGCGCGAGGCGCTTCCGACCGACGACCAGGTCAAGCAACTCCTGGCATCGACAAACGCGCCGTCGGCAGTCGAACTGAAATATGCGCGGCTCGATACCGGAACATAGCCTAGCTATCCGAGGAAAAATTTCGCAGGTGAACGTAAGCCGAGGACAATCATAAAAATCAGTGGCTTAGACTTGTGGAGGGAGGAATATGGCAGAAGTCGTTCTTGAGAATATCTGCAAGACATACGGGAACAATTTTCACGCAATCGACCAATTGAACCTGTCGGTTAAGGACGGTGAGTTCTTGATTCTCGTCGGGCCGTCCGGCTGTGGCAAATCCACCGCGCTGCGGATGATCGCGGGATTGGAGGACGTCACCAGCGGCAGCCTTCGGATCGGCGGTGTCGACGTCGTCGACATGCCGCCCAAGGACCGCGACATCGCGATGGTCTTCCAGAGCTACGCCCTCTACCCGCATATGACGGTGTTCGAAAACATCGGCTTTTCGATGCGGCTGGCAGGCAAGCCGAAGGCCGAGCGCAAAAAGCGCGTGGACGAGATCGCCAAAACCCTTCAACTGACGTCTCTGCTGGACAGCAAACCCGCGAACCTTTCAGGCGGGCAGCGTCAAAGGGTTGCCATGGGCCGCGCCATGGTGCGCGAGCCGGCAGCCTTTCTCATGGACGAACCGCTTTCCAATCTGGATGCGAAACTGCGTGTTCAAATGCGCGCCGAAATCACCAGTCTGCAAAAGCAGCTCGGCGTAACGACCATATATGTGACCCACGACCAAACCGAAGCCATGACGATGGGCGACAGGGTCGCGGTGTTGAAAGGCGGCGTGCTGCAGCAGGTCGACACACCCAAGAGACTCTATGAATCGCCGGTGAACGCCTTCGTTGCCGGCTTCATCGGGTCTCCTTCGATGAACCTTTTCGAGGCGACCCTGACGGGCGACGAACTGATGTCCGGCGCCCTGGCCATCCGGCTGCAGGATGCAGCCTTCGTGCGCAGGCCGGGCTTGAAGTCGTATGCGGGGCGCAAGGTCGTGTTCGGCATACGACCGGAGGATCTCTATGACAGCAGCCTCGAATCCGGCCGCAAGTATCAGACGATACCGGCAAAGGTGACCTCGATCGAAGAACTTGGATCCGAACAAATCGTCCATCTCGACATCGACGCGGTCCGGGTGGACTCCGGCGACCCTGACGCGGTGCAGGATTTCGGCCTGGCGTCGAATGCGGTGGCGAAATTCGAACCGACCAGCAAAGTCCGTTCCGGCTCGGAAATCAGGTTGGCCCTGGATGATACCAAGCTCCATTACTTCGACCCGGAGACGCATCTGGCAATCTGAGTATCAGCGAAGACCCGCGGGTGAGGGTGAGGCGCCTGCGTAAGAAGACTTCTGAATAACCAGACGATCGGCCGCATTGTGCGGGCGAATATAAAGAAGGAGGAGAGAATGACGTTTCGTATTAAACCCGCGATGCTGAAAATAGCCGCGGCCGCATGGTTGCTTGGCGCAACCGGCGCCATGGCGGATACGACGCTGGAATTCACCCAATGGTGGGAGCCCGAATTGCCGGCCGGCTCGCTCAGGGCAATCATGGATGACTTCGAGGCCGCAAATCCCGGAATCAAAGTGACGCTGGTCAGCGGCCCCTACGCGACCACGCGAGACCAGATCTCGGTTGGTGCTGCAACCGGAACGCTCAGCGACGTCGTCGGTCTCGACGGTGCCTGGGTGAACAATCTGAATGCGCAGAGCGCACTCGCCGACATGAATCCGATGATGGATGCGAGCGGTTTCGACAAGAGCCAGGTCGCGGACATCGTCAAGGTGGACGGCAAGGCGGTGATGTTTCCCGTGGCTTCTTTCGTCTATCCGGTCTTCGTGAATTTGGACCTCGCCGCCCAGGCAGGCGTGACCAAGCTGCCGTCGACCCGTGCGGAGTTTCTCGAAGCCGCCAAGAAGATGACGATCGCCGACAAGAACCAGTATGGCTGGGTGCTGCCCCTGTCGCTGCAAACGCCATCCGGCGTCCAGAACGACATGATGTCGTGGGTTTGGGCTTCGGGTCAGTCGATGATGGCGAACGGCAAGCCGGACCTTGAGGGCAAACCGGTGGTGGATATGCTCACCTTCGTCAAATCTCTCAACGACGCCGGAACCATCTCGCCCGGCATCGCCACCAAGACCGAGCAGGAAAAGGTCGAGGAGTTCGTCAACAACCGCGTCGGGATGATGATCGACTCGCTCGCGCATGTGAACCTCATCCGCAAGCGCAATCCCAAGCTGAACTTCGACCTCATCCCGGTCCCGGTCGTGGAAAACTATACCGGCAAGCGCGGCCTTCCCTATGCCTCCTGGGGCATCGGCATCTCTGCTGCCTCGAAACATCAGGAAGAGGCCTGGAAACTCGTCCAATATGTGATGAGTGAAAAGGTGAACGCCAAGCTCGTGTCGCTTGCAAACGCCTTCCCGGGCAACGTCAACGCCAAGCCCGATTTCGTGACCTCGGACAAGGCTTTCGGCAAGGCTTTTGAAATCTTCAAGACCGGTTATCTCGCCAATGAGTTCACGGGCCTGCCGGTGGCAGAAGACCTGATGACCCAGTTCGACGTGCAAGCCCAAAAGATGCTCGCCGGCGAGCAGTCTCCGGAACAAGCAGCCGCCGCCGCTCAGAAGGGCTGGATGGCGAAATTCTGATCGGCCTGTTCCCGTTTGCTGACTTCGACCGGGTGGCCTGACTTCGGGCAGGCCACCCGGCAACAACGGATCGGCAATTTGAGTGGACCTGTTTTGAAGCTTACCTTCTCTTGAAGGCGTATCCCAAGGTTGGCACATGACCCGGCAAAAGCGCTCCCACCACAAGCTCAAACGAGCGGTCGCACCCTACCTCTATCTGTCGCCCTCGCTGCTCATAATCGGGCTTCTGATGCTGCTGCCGATGGTGACGGTGATTGGCTACTCGTTCCAGAACAGCGCGGTGCTGCGTCGTGACCCATCCTTTGCCGGACTGAAACACTACCAGGCGATCTTCGACGACCCCGTGTTCTGGGCTTCGCTGTGGCACACGCTCTACTTCACATGCATGAGTGTCATTTTCCACATGACCATCGGCATGGCCTTCGCGCTCATGCTGAACAGCGACCGCATCAATCCGACGCTGCGCAATATCCTGCGCGTGCTCTATATACTGCCTTGGCTGTTCACCGCGGTGATTATCGCCGTGATCTGGCGCCTGCTGCTTGAGCCGAACGGTGTCGTGAATAGCATTCTCATGCAAATCGGCATCATCGGTTCCAAGGTCGAATGGTTTTCCTCGCCTGAGACCGCGCTGCACGCGGTCACCTTTGCCAACATCTGGGCGGGCTATCCGCTCTTCATGGTCAGCCTGCTCGCGGGTTTGCAGGGCATTCCCAAGGATTTCTACGAGGCTGCCGATATCGACGGGGCGAAAGCCTACCAGAAGCTGATCTTCATCACCATTCCGCAGCTGATGCCGATCATCATCAGCATCTCGCTGCTTGACTTCATCTGGACCATGCAGGTCTTCCCGTTAATCTGGATAACGACGGGCGGTGGCCCGATCTACTCGACCGAGGTCCTCAGCACCTACACGTACAAGCTGGCGTTTTCGAGCTACAACCTGTCGCAGGCTTCAGCCAGCGCTGTGGTCATCTTGTTGATCTCTCTCGGCCTGACGCTGTTCTATATTCGCTATCAGAAGGCTCGGTAGTCATCATGAGGAAAAGGCATACGCCGAAAGACAGGCTGATCACCGTCGCGCTCCATGTAGCGCTTGCAGCGGGGCTCTTTTTCGCGGCATTTCCGATCTACTGGATGCTGAGCAGCTCGTTCAAATCGAATACCGAAATCTTTGCCCTGCCACCAACCATCCTGCCAAAGGCCTTCACGCTGGAAGCGTATGCAGCCATCCTTGGCGACCCGGTAAAGCTGCGCTTCTTCTTCAATAGCTATTTCGTGGCGGGAGCGGTGACTGTGCTGACGGTGCTGATCGCCCTGCTGGCGGCCTACGGGTTCAGCCGCTTCAACTTCCGCGGCAAGGGCAGCCTCAACACAATCATCATCAGCACGCAGACGATTCCGCCGATCACACTTTTGATCCCCTTCTTCGGGCTCGTCGTCTCATACGGCATCTTCGACACCTACGTCGCACTGATCCTGACTTATCTGGTGTTTACGCTGCCCTACGCGATCCTGCTGATGACGGGATATCTGAACACCTTGCCCCGCGATCTCGATGAAGCCGTAGCCGTCGATGGCGGCACCAGTTGGACAGCGCTTTGGCGGGTGATCGTCCCGATTTCACTGCCTGGTATCGTGGCGACGTCGGTCTACACCTTCCTGTTGTGCTGGAACGAATTTCTCTTTGCGCTGACACTGACGAAGTCGACGTCCATGCGCACCGTCCCGATCGGCATCCAACTGTTGATGGGGCAGCACGCCTTCGAATGGAACCAGATGATGGCAATGAGTGTGCTCGGCTCGCTACCGCTCTTGCTCATCTACCTCGTTGCCCAGAGGTACTTCCTCGCCGGCATGACCGCGGGCTCGGTCAAGTAGGACGTCCATCCCACGGCGACGCAGGGTGGCATCAAGCAATAGGCGATATCAAGGAATGAAAGGACGAACGTGAAAGAGCTCAAAGTCGGCTGCCAGACCTTCACCTGGGAAATGCTGGGAGACCGGTTTACCGGCGGCCCCGACGATCTGCTGAAGGCGATCGCCGATGGTGGCTATGCCGGCATCGAGATCACCGACACCATGATCGGACATTATGGCGACAAGCCGGAGGAGTTCGCCGCCGCGCTGAAGGCGTCGGGGCTGACGCTGGTTTCCTTCGCCTTTGGCTCGAACAGTGGTTTTACGCTGAAGGAGGAGATTGGCGCCGACCTCGAAACCGCCAAGCGCTGGATCGATTTCGCCGCCGCCTTCCCGAATCCGCTGGTATCGATGGGCTCGGCCACGGTGGTGTCCGACGGCCCGCGCGAGGATAAGTTCGCCATCGCCGCCGAGGTTTACAACAAGGCCGGCGAACTCGGACGCAAGGCCGGCGTCCAGGTTGCCCTGCATCCTAGCTCCCACCACAACACGCTGCTGTTCGACCGCGCCGACTACGACACGATCTTTGCCTTGCTCGACCCCGACCTGGTCGGCTGGGTACCGGATACCGGCCATATACTGCGCGGCCACAAGGACATGTCCGATACGCTGCGCACCTACCGCGACCGCATCCGCTACATCCACCTCAAGGACGTCTATGCCAACGGTACCTGGGCCATGCTCGGCAAGGGCGTCTGCGACACCCCGGCGGTCATCGAGATCGCCAACACCGCACCGCGCTTCAACGGCTGGCTGGTGCTGGAGGAAGAATCCGAAACGGCCGCCGCCGATCCTGCCGGCGCGGTCAAGACCAACCGCCAGACTATGCGCAGCTACGGCGCCTGAAGAACGAGACGATGATCAAGAAACAGGATAGACGCCTCAGGGTCGGCGTGCTCGGCTGCGGCCCCATCGCGCAGTTCGCGCATCTGGAATCCTGCGTCAAGGCCGGCAATGCCGACCTCTACGCCATCTGCGACGCGGCACCCGATCTGCTTGCGCGCATGGGCGCCACTTACGAACCGCAGAAGATGTATTCCGACTATGAGGCAATGCTCGCTGATTCTGAGCTGGAAGCGGTGATCGTCGCCACGTCGGACGCCTATCACGTGCCGATGTCGATCAGGGCGCTCAACGCCGGCAAGCATGTTCTCTGTGAAAAGCCGATCGGCACCTCGGTCGAGGAGGGCGAGGCGCTGGCCGAAGCGGTCAGGCGCTCGGGCAAGATCCTGCAGGTCGGCCACATGAAGCGCTTCGATCCGGCACTGGAGGCCGCGCGCGACTTCGTTCGCGACGAGATCGGCGAAGTGCTGGCGCTGAAGGCCTGGTACTGCGATTCCACCCATCGCTACACCAACACCGATGCCGTGCAGCCGCTGCCCGTCACCAGCAGGCTAGCCAGGAAGCCAGCCGGAAATCCCAAGGCCGATCTCAGGCAATACTTCATGCTGGCCCATGGCTCGCATCTCGTCGACACGGCGCGTTTCCTGTGCGGCGATATCGTCGCCGTGCGCGCCCGCCTCAATGAGAAATTCGGCGCCTATTGCTGGTTCGTCGAAACCGAGTTCGCCAGCGGCGCGCTCGGCCATCTCGACCTGACGGTTGCCGTGCGCATGGACTGGCACGAAGGTTTTCAGCTCTATGGCGAGAACGGCTCCGTTATCGCCAGGACATTCAACCCTTGGTACTTCCGCGCCAGCGAGGTGGAGATATTTCACGAGAAGACCGCCACGGCCCACAAGCCACTCGGCGCCGATGGCCATTTCTTCCGCCGCCAGCTGGAAGGTCTTGCCGACACAGTCCTGAACGGCACGCCGATGCGTGGCGCCAATGTCGAGGACGGCATCGCCTCGATCCGCGCCATGGTCGCCATCGCGCGTTCGGTGGAATCAGGCGAGCGAGTCGAACTCGCCTCGGTGTCGGGGGCGGTGTGATGCGTCTCGGCATTTTCGCCAAGACCTTTGCCGGCACCGATCCGGCCGCCGTGCTGGCTGCGGTGCGGCAAGCTGGCTATGAGACGACGCAGTTCAATCTGGCCTGTGCCGGCCTGCCGTCGATGCCGGATGCTGTGCCGGCGGACGCCATCGCCTCCGTCCGTGCCGCCGCGCAGTCGAACGGCGTTTCACTCGCAGCACTGTCGGGCACCTACAACATGGCGCATCCCGACAAAGCCGTGCGCGACGACGGCCTCAGGCGCCTCGCCGTTGTCATCGAGGCTGCTGCTGCCCTCGGCATCCCGCTGGTCACGCTCTGCACCGGCTCGCGCAACGCCGCCGATCAGTGGGCCTATCATCCCGACAATGCCGATCCGGCCGCCTGGTCCGACATGGCCGCCGAGATGGCGAAGGCGCTGGCGCTGGCCGAAGGTGCCGGTGTCGATCTCGGCATCGAGCCTGAGCAGGCCAACATCGTCACCTCGGCCAGGGATGCGACCCGGCTGATCGCCGAGATGGGATCGAAGCATCTGAAGATCGTGCTCGATCCGGCAAACCTGTTCGAACACGCCACGCCCGGCGAGGCGCGCGCTATCGTTGCCGCCGCGATCGACGAGGCCGCCGGCCACATCGCCATGGCGCATGCCAAGGACCGTCATGGTGACGGTCGCTTTGCCACATCAGGACAAGGCATTGTCGATTTTCCTGATTTTGTTGCACGGCTAAAGGCAGCGGGCTTCGACGGACCGCTTGTCACCCACGGCCTGTCCGCCGACGAAGCCCCCGATGTCGCCGCCTTTCTGCGAAGGCTCCTCTGATGGGCGCCGCCCCGACGATCCTGCTTCGCGACGATGCAGCGCTTCGTGTCTTCGACACGGGGCAGGGCAGGCTTCCCGTCGTCTTCCAGCATGGCCTCGGCGGTGACGCAGCGCAGGTCGCGCAGAACTTTCCCGATGGTCCTTCATACCGTCGGCTGACCGTCGAATGCCGCGCGCAGGGCGGTTCCGGCGCCGGTAGCAAGCGCCCGTTTTCGATCGCGATGTTCGCCGATGATGTGCTGGCCGCCGCGGATGCGGCCGGCCTCGACCGTTTCGTCGCCGGCGGCATCTCGATGGGTGCGGCCATTGCCTTGCAGCTTGCCGCCCGGCACCCGGACCGGGTCGCCGGTCTCGTGCTTGTGCGCCCTGCCTGGGCTTTCGAGGCGGCGCCGCAAAACATGCGCCCTTACGTGGAAGTGGCGGAGCTCATCCGCAGCCGTCCTTTATCGCAGGCGCGAGATATCTTCGCGGCGTCCGCGACGGCCGCCCGCTTTCACACCGAAGCGCCGGACAATCTTGCTTCCCTGCTCGGCTTCTTCGCGCGCGAAAACGCGCCCGTCTTCGCCGAGGTGATGCAGGCGATCGCAGAGGATGGACCTGGCGTGACGCGGGCAGCCGCCGCTGGCCTTGCGTTCCCTACGCTCGTCATCGGCAGCGGCATCGATCTCGTCCATCCGCTGGCCGCCGCCCGCAGCCTCGCCGACGCCATCCCCAATGCGACCTTTGCCGAGGTGATGCCGAAGGCCACCGACAAGGAGTGCCATTTCGCCGAAATTCGCGCCGCCATCGCGGACTTTCTCGACATGAATTTCAACAACCAGGACCAGTCATGATCTCGAAACCTCTCTCAGGCCCGGCCGCCATCGCCGCATTGCCGCGCGACCGGATGATCGCCGAATTCTCGCTCTGGTCGGCCAATCTCGCCAATTTCGAAAACGACTTGAAGCGCATCGAGCCCTATGTCGATCTTCATCATATCGATGTGGCGGACGGTCATTTCGCACCGTCCTTCCTGTTCTTCCCCGATCTCGTCGCCCGCATCGCAGGGCTGACGGCGAAACCCATCCATGTCCACCTGATGGTCGATGAAGCAATCGTCGAGGCGCAGACGCGCCAGTTCATCGAAGCCGGCGCCGACATGATCAGCGTCCATGCCGAGAATGGCGAAGCCGGATTGCGCGCCGTGCGGCTGGCGCGGGAGCTCGGCGCCGAGGCCGGCGTCGTACTCAGGCTGGAGACGCCTGTCGAAGCGGTGACGGCCTTCGTCCCGGAAGTCGCCTTCGTGACGCTTCTTGGAACCGCAATCGGCGTCAAGGGACAGAGCCTGTCGGACAAGGCCTGCGACAGGCTGGGCGCTGCCCGCGCCATCCTGAGAGAGGCCGGCCGCGAGGCGCAAGTGGTTCTGGCGGCCGATGGCGGCATCCGCCACGAGACCGTGCCGTTGCTGCGTGCCGCCGGGGCCGAAACCGTGGTTCTCGGTTCGCTCGCCTTCGGTGACAAGGATCTCGCCGGCCGCATCGGCTGGCTGCACGGCTTGAAGGTCGCGGCATGACATCAGAAGCCGCCCTTGCGATCGATCTTGGCGGGACGGAGCTTCGCGCCGCCTTGGTCGACCGCGACGGCAAGATCCTGGCATTCGCGGCGGTACCGACGCAGGCGCAGGCCGGTCCCGATGTGGTGATCGGCCAGATCGAGGCGTTGGCGGCGACAGTCCATGCCGAGGCCCCGGCACTTTCGATCGTCCGCGTCGGCGTCGGTGCACCGGGGCCGCTCGATCCGCTGGCCGGCATCGCCGTCGGCCCGCCGACGCTCGCCGGCTGGCTGGACGTGCCGCTTGCCGACATCCTGGAACGGCGGCTCGGCCTGCCGGTGCGGCTGGAGAACGACGCCAATGCCGCGGCGCTCGGCGAATGGCGCTTCGGCGCCGGCCATGGCGCTCGCTCGCTGGTCTTTGTCACGGTTTCGACCGGCATCGGCGGCGGTGTCGTCGTCGACGGGCGCATCCTGCATGGCCGCCGTGGCCTTGCAGCCGAGATCGGTCACATGACCATCACCAATGAAGGCGAGCGCTGCGTATGCGGTGTCGTTGGCTGCTTCGAGGCCATCGCGTCGGGAACGGCACTTGGCCGCCGCGCCAGCGCCGCCACGGCAGCCGGAGACGGCTCTACCTTGCGACGCTTGTCAGCGGACGCGGAGGTGACCGGCCGCCATGTCGTCGAGGCGGCACGGCTGCAGGACGCTCTTGCCTCGGCCTTGCTGGAGGAGGAAGCGCGCTGGCTGGGCGTTGGCTTCACCAATCTCCTGCATCTCTATTCGCCCGATGTGCTGGTCGTCGGCGGTGGCATTGCCAATGGGCTCGATCTGATGCTGCCGACCATCGAGGCGACCATCAGGCAACGGGCCATGCGCGCCTATCGCGACGTGCCGGTCGTTCAGGCCCAGCTTGGCCGCCATGCCGGGCTCGTCGGCGCCGCCAGCCTTGTGCTGTTCGACGACGGGGGCACTTTGGCAGCCCGCATGCCTGTCGGCCCAAGCACGTTTCCGGACACGCCGCTGAGCAAGTCCGGCACGGTCTGACGTTGCGACCTGCATGACAAAGGCCAGAGGCAGCACGCCTCCGGCCTTTTACGCATTGACCGCGCGTCATTACTCGGCGGGAACAACGTCCGCCGGCAGGCTATCGTCGGCCGTGCCCGCCAGCGCTCTGGCCAGCTTGGCCTCGTCGAGTTCGCCTTCCCAGCGAGCCACCACCAGCGTGGCGACAGCATTGCCGACGAAGTTGGTCAACGCCCGGCACTCCGACATGAAGCGGTCGACGCCGAGGATCAGCGCCATGCCGGCGACCGGCACCGCCGGAACCACCGAAAGCGTCGCCGCAAGGGTGATGAAGCCGGCCCCGGTGATGCCGGCGGCACCCTTGGAGGAAAGCATGGCCACCAGCAGCAGCAGGATCTGGTCACCCATAGACAGGTGGATGTTGGTCGCCTGTGCGATGAACAGCGCCGCCAGCGTCATGTAGATGTTGGTGCCGTCGAGGTTGAAGGAATAGCCGGTTGGGATGACCAGGCCGACGACCGAGCGCTTGGCGCCGGCCTTCTCCATCTTTTCCATCAGCGAGGGCAGGGCGGCTTCCGACGAGGAGGTGCCCAGCACCAAAAGCAGCTCTTCCTTGATATAGCGGATCAGCGACAGGATGGAGAACCCGTTGTAGCGGCAGACCGCGCCAAGCACGACGAACACGAACAGGAACGACGTCACATAGAAGGTGCCGACCAGCATAGCGAGATTGATCACCGCGCCGATGCCGTATTTGCCGATGGTGAAGGCCATCGCGCCGAAGGCACCAATGGGGGCCGCCTTCATCAGCACGCTGACCAGCTTGAAGATCGGTGTCGTCAGCGCCTGCAGGAAATTGAGCACGGGCGTGCCCTTGTCGCCGACCAACGCCAGCGCGATGCCGAACAGCACCGAGAAGAACAGCACCTGCAGGATGTCGCCGTCGGCGAAGGCGCCGACGATGGTCGACGGGATGATGTTCATCAGGAAGTCGGTGACCGACTGGTCGTGCGCCTTGGCGGCGTAATTGCTGATGGTCGAGGCGTCGAGCGTCGCCGGGTCGATGTTGAAGCCGGCGCCCGGCTGCACGACATTGGCGACGACAAGGCCGATGATCAGAGCCAGCGTCGAAAAGGTGAGAAAATAGAGCATCGCCTTGCCGGCGACACGTCCGACCTTCTGCAGGTCGCTCATGCCGGCAATGCCCGTCGTCACGGTCAGGAAAATGACCGGGGCGATGATCATCTTGACCAGCTTGATAAAGGCGTCGCCGAGCGGCTTCATGCTCTCGCCGACCGACGGATAGAAATGGCCGAGCAGGATGCCGACGGTGATCGCGACGAGCACCTGCACGTAGAGTTGGGCATAGAAAGGCTTGCGCTGCGCGGCAAGCGCGCCTGATTGGTCTGCGATGTGCATCGAACTCTCCCTGGCCGGATGGGGCGGAGCGCCCTGCATGACTTCTCCCATCGCGGCGCTCCGGTCGCACGCCGCTGCCAGGGAGTTTTGCAAACGCTGTGCCAGTTCGCGGAAGGCCGGAACCACGGGATTTCCGCCTTTGTCTGACGTCATGCGGCCAAAGCCTGTGCGGATTTCCGCACAGGCAGTGTTTGCCTGGGCGGATTTTCGCATTACACTGGCCGAAAGGCCGCGAGCAAGGGGGAGAGGGCAGACGCCGCAAGCAGGCACCGATAGCGGATTCCCTGGATTTGCCGGCCGTGGATTGCTGCGCGAGGCCGTGGCGCGGCTGCGCGATGGCCGCTGGGTTGCCGTGGTCGTCGCTCTTGCCTTTCTGGCCGGCGCGATCGCCATTGCCGGGCGCATCGCCTCCGGCCAGGCGGCCGATAATCTGCGCGAGACGGCACTCGCCGCACTGCCGCTGGCGGCGGGAACCCTGACCGGCGAAATCGAAAAGCAGCGCCTGGTTCCACTGGTGTTGGCCCGAGACGACGCGGTGCGCGGCGCTCTGCGCCGGGCCGGAAAAATGAAAGAAAAGGCCCTCAACGACAAGCTCAAGTCGATTGCCGGCGATGCCTCGGCATCCGCCATCTACATCATCGATACGGCAGGCATCGCCATATCAGCCAGCAATGCCGACGAACCGGCGAGCTTTGTCGGCATCGACTACAATTTTCGGCACTATTTCAAGGAAGCGATGAGCAAGGGTGCTGCCAGCCAATATG
>NZ_RZTF01000300.1:0-8154 GCF_004023175.1 Mesorhizobium sp. M7A.F.Ca.MR.362.00.0.0 | reverse complement strand
AAGGTGACCGAATGGTTCCTGCACTTCGCGATGCGCTCGGCCGTGCGGACATACGCACTCACGGTCAAGGTGCCGGACGAGCTGCCGCGCTACGCTATTCAGCCGGCTGCCGGCCATTTCGCGCGCGGCTGCGCCATCTGCCACGGTGCGCCCGGCGAACCGCGGTCGCCCGCCGTCCTTGCGATGCTGCCGCAGCCGCCGGACCTTGCCGGCAAGGTCGGCGAATGGACGGACGCCGAACTCTTCCGCATCGTCCAGCACGGCGTGCGCTTCACCGGCATGCCGGCCTGGCCGACGCAGCAGCGCGACGATGAAGTCTGGGCGATGGTCGCCTTCCTGCGCGAACTGCCGATGATGGACGAGGCGCGGTGGCGCGACCTTGCTTATGGCAGTAGCGAACCGTCGACTGGCCAAACACAAGGCCTCGAACGCGCACTCGCCGACTGTACCCGCTGCCACGGCACGGACGGGCTCGGCCGGAGCCCCGCAACGCCCGTCTTGGCCTCTCAGCGCGAAACCTATCTTCTTGAGAGTTTGAGAGCCTACGCTACCGGCCACCGCCAGAGCGGTGTCATGGGAATTTCTGTCACCGCTGTCGACCCTGCACTCCTCGCCGATCTCGCGCGGCATTTTTCCGCGCTGCCTGCGCCTGCAACGTCGACGCAACCGGACCGTGCCCGGATCGCGCGTGCCGATGAGATCGCGCGACGCGGCATCCCGGAGCGCGACGTTCCGGCATGCCTGGGTTGCCACGGTCGTCCGGACCGCAACCCCATCTATCCGGAACTGTCCGGACAGCCCGCCAAATACATTGCGACCCAGCTCGAGCTTTTCCGGGAGGAAAAGCGCGGCGGCACGCGCTTCGCCCATCTGATGCGCAACGCTGCTAAAAACCTCTCGGACGAAGATATTGCCGCACTGGCCGCCTATTTCGCGCAAATGTCGCGTGCCGCCGCAACCGGAACGCCCTGATGGCGTTACGTCACTGTCCCAATCTTCGGGAATATCTGATGCGAAAAATTCTCGGCGTTTTACTCGTCATTGTCGCCTTCGTCGTAATCGCGGGGGCGGGCTTGTTCTTCTTCTCGCGCGAACAGGCCACCGTTCCGATCGAGCAGACCTACGGTCCAAACCCGACGCTTGCCGAACCCAATCCGACCTGGATACCCACGGTCCACGTTGCCGAGGCGACCCCTTGGCCCCAGGGCAAGATGCCGGTCGCCGCCCAAGGCTTCGCCGTCAACGAATTCGCTGGCGGCCTCGACCATCCGCGCTGGCTGCACGTGCTGCCCAATGGCGACGTGCTGGTCGCCGAAAGCAATGCGCCGCCAAAACCTGACGAAGGTTTTTCCATACGTGGCTGGTTCATGAAACTGTTCCAGAGCCGGGCCGGCGCCGAGGTGCGGAGCGCCAACCGTATCTCGTTGTTACGCGACGAGAACGGCGATGGCGTGGCTGAGACCAGGACAGTCCTCCTCAGCAGCCTCTTCTCGCCCTTCGGCATGACGCTGCTCGACGGCAAGCTCTATGTCGCCAATGCCGACTCGGTCGTCGCTTTCCCCTATCGCGATGGCGACGCCGAGATCACTGCTCCGTCCGAGAAGATCGTCGACCTTCCGGCCGGCCGCAATCACCATTGGACCAAGGACGTCATTGCCAGTCCGGACGGAACGAAGCTCTATGCCACCGTGGGCTCCAACTCCAATGTCGGCGAAAACGGCATGGAGGAGGAAGAAGGCCGCGCCGCCGTGCATGAAATCGACCTCGCTACGCGGCAGACGCGGCTCTTTGCGTCGGGTCTGCGCAACCCGAACGGCCTCTCCTGGAACCCTGAAAGCGGGGAACTCTGGGCGGTCGTCAACGAGCGGGACGAGATCGGCAGCGACCTCGTTCCCGACTACATGACATCGGTCAGGGATGGCGCCTTCTACGGCTGGCCCTACAGCTATTTCGGCCAACACATCGATGTCAGGGCGGAGCCACCGCGTCCGGACCTCGTCGGCAAGGCGATCGTGCCCGACTACGCACTCGGGGCGCACACCGGGTCGCTTGGGCTCACCTTCAACACCGCCGACCTGTTCGGCCCGCACATGAAGAATGGCGCCTTTGTCGGCCAGCATGGTTCATGGAATCGCATGCCGCGAAGCGGCTACAAGGTGATCTTCGTGCCGTTTGCCGACGGCAAGCCGTCGGGGCCGCCGCAGGACGTGCTTACCGGATTTCTGAGCAACGATGACAAGGCATTCGGCCGTCCGGTTGGCGTTGCCATCGACCGAACTGGCGCATTGCTGATCGCGGATGATGTGGGCAACAAGATTTGGCGGGTTGTCCCGGCGGCCGACTAGGCCGGCGCATCGCTTCGGCGCGTGGAACGGGTGGGCTCATGCCAAAACGACCGAGGAGCCGAGCGGATCGGCGCCATTTTTGGCGGAACAGGGTTTCTCGGCCGCGGGCTCGCGCAAAGTTGCCTGGCGAAGAAGTTTCGGGTGCGCGCTGTGTCCCGCCATCCTCATCGCGCGAAACCAAACACGGCGACGACCGTGCCCAAGGTGCACGAGCCGGTCGAGGCCGATGCATGGTTCCAATTTGGCTTGCGGTTTGCCCGCCCAAGGCTGGTTTGATCAACTGCACACCAGGACCGTGACGATAACTGAAACCGTCGCGAGCTCCGGCCCTTGGGCCAAGCGGCCACATAAGTTTATTCGTTTTTGACCAATACGCGCCGGCGGATTCCTGTAATCTTCAGAAAAACACCGGGCTAACCGGGGCCAACCAGAAAGGTCGGGGAATGAAATACGTCGTCGATACGATCGGCGGTCCCACAGGCGGTGATGCCTGGCAAGCCGCTGTTACCGAAGCCTATTTTCCGCTCGACACCGAGTATCGGAACCGTCGTGAATTTTCGGGCACGCTGGAAACCTTCTCGCTTGGGCTCGTCAGCGTGTCTAAAATGCGCTGCGATGCCGTAAGCTATCGCCGCCATCGCCGCCACTTCCTCAACGAACGTGACGCCAGCCTGCTCATCACCATCCCGGAGATGTCGGAGGTGAATTTCTCGCAAGGGTCGAGGACCGTCAATTGCGGTCCGGGGGGCTTCCTCGTTGAGAGGGGAGACGCGCCTTACGAATTCTGGCACGGCAAGCCAAACGCGCTGTGGGTCCTGAAGGTGCCATCGTCGAGCGTTCGGGCGCGGATCGGGTCTGCCGAACGGCTCAGTGCGCTCAGTTTCGACGCGACCCAGGGCGTCGCCGCGCTCTTCCTCGACACGGTGCGAACCACGATCGGCCATGTCGATGAGATCACTGAAGTCGCTCGTGAGATGATGGGCAGGCACATCCTGGAAATGCTGTGCCTGTCGATCGTGAGCGACGATCGCGTGCTGGACAGCAGCATCTCGTCGATCCGGGCCGGCCATTTGCATCGTGCCGAGCAGTATATTCGCGACAATCTGAAGAATTCCGGCCTCGGCCCGCAGGCGGTGGCCGATGCCTGCGGGATTTCCCTGCGTTACCTGCAGGTTCTTTTTCAGGACAGCAACCAGTCGATCAACGGCTTCATCCGCGACGCCCGGCTTGAACTTTGCGCCGAGGAACTGATGTCGGTGACCAACATCAGCAGCGTTGCCGAGATTGCTTACCGCTGGGGCTTTGCCGACCAGTCTCAATTCTGCAAGCATTACCGGACGCGGTTCGGTTGCGCACCGACCGATACCCGTCGCGAAGCAGCGAACCGGGCAGGCCGCGCTTCGACCTCAAGAGAGCGGCACTAGACCCGGCGAAATCCGGGCCAATTCCATAATCTATTGCGACGCCGCCCCGGCAAGGGCGGCGAAAGCCGGGCCTTGCCCGCAAATATCCCGCGAAGGAACTGTCATGAGCAGAATAAGAGTTGCCGTCGATGTCGGAGGGACTTTCACCGACATCTGCATCATGGACGAAGACAGCGGCGCGATCCGCATCGAGAAGACCGCCTCCACGCCTGACGATCCCATGCAGGCGATCATGAATGGCGTGGAGCAGGGCCGCATCGATCTTTCGGAGGTGACGCTGTTCTCTCATGGTACGACGGTCGCCACCAATGCGCTGATCACCCGCCGCCTGCCACGCACCGCAATGGTCTGCACCGAGGGTTTCCGTGATGTTGTCGAGATCCGCCGCGCCAACAAGGAAGACCTCTGGGACACCTACAAGGATGTCGCCAAGCCGTATATCCCGCGCCGCGACCGGCTGACAGTCCGGGAACGGGTCAGTGCCGAGGGCACGATCCTGGAAGCACTGGACGAAGAGGCCGCTCATCGCGTCGCGGAAATTCTCGTCAAACGGCAGGTCAAGTCCATCGCCGTCTGCTTCATGAACTCCTATGTCAACGGCGCCAATGAGCGCCGCATGCGTGAGATTCTGAAGGAGGCCATGCCGGATCTGCCGGTCTCGATCTCCTCGGAGGTGATGCCGGAAATCTTCGAGCACGAACGTTTTTCCACCACCATGGCCAACGCCGTCTGCGCCCCGGTCGTCGTCGATTACGTGTCGCGTCTCGGAGAAAAGCTCGCGGCCGCCGGATACAAACGAGATCTCCTGTTGCTGCACAGCGGTGGCGGGGTCATGACGCCCGCGAGCGTCAGGGATTTCTCGGCCCGGCTCGCGGGATCCGGCATCGCTGCCGGCGCGATCGCAAGCCGCTTCATCGGAAATCTCTGTGGCTTCCCGAACTCGATCGGCTTCGACATGGGCGGCACCAGCACCGACGTCTCGCTCGCATGGAACGGGGAGTCGCGCATCACAAAAGACTGGTACATCGAATTCGGATACCCCATCCGCTTCCCCTCCATCGAGGTGCTGACCATCGGCGCGGGCGGCGGGTCGTTGGCATGGCAGGACGAGGGCGGCAGCTTGCGCAACGGACCGCAGTCCGCCGGCGCCTTTCCGGGCCCGGCCTGCTACAAGAATGGCAACCGCACCGCCACCAACACCGATGCCAATGTCGTGCTCGGCCGTCTCGGCACCAGCCTTGCGGGCGGCAAGATCACGCTCGACCCCGCCCTGGCCGCCCAGGCGGTGCAGGAGACTGTGGCGACACCCTTCAGCATGGAACTCCACCAGGCGGCCGAGGCGATCATCGCCGTCGCCAACGCCAACATGGGCAATGCCGTGCGGCTTCTCTCCATCAGCCGGGGCTATGACCCACGCGACTTTGCGCTCGTCGCATTCGGCGGTGCAGGCGCTTTGCACGGAGCGGCCGTGGCGAAGGAGCTTTCGATTCCAACCGTGATCGTGCCACCCAATCCCGGCGTCACCTCCGCGCTCGGTTGCCTTCTCGTCGACGTGCAGCATGATTTCTCCGAAAGCTTCATGGCCGATGCTTCGACGGTCTCGCCCGCCGAGATGCAGGCGGCCTTTGTTCTGATGGAAGAACAGGCCGTTGAGCGCCTGACCCATGAGGGCGTGGCGCGCGAAGACATGGCGCTGCAGCGTACGGTCGAGATGATGTACCAGGGCCAGTGGCGCTCGCTCGCGGTGTCAGCCCCGGCACGGATCGAGAGCATCTGCTCGCTGATAGAGGCATTCCACAACGAGCACGAACGCGAGTTCAACTACCGCCGCGAAGAGGCGCCGGTGTCGATCTTCCGCATCGCGGTCAAGGCGATCGGCATCGTACCGAAAGCCGAGATGCCGCGGCATGAAGTCTTGCCTCATGTGCCCGAGCCGCTCGGCCGCCGCGGCGTCTGGTTCGACGGCGTATCTCATGATGCGGCTGTCTATGAACGCGACCAACTCAGGGCCGGCGCTGCCTTTGCGGGACCCGCCATCGTCGAACAGTTCGATTCCACCACCGTGGTTCCGCCGGGAATGAGCGCGACCGTCGACGGCTTCCTGAACATTCTCATCGTGACGAAAGGCTGAGACATGACAAAGCTGATTGAAACGAGCCCTGGCCTCGATCCGGTAACGTTCGAGGTGCTGAAGAACTCCTTCATCACCACCGTCGACCAGATGGCCGAACAGATGCTTCGCACCTGCTATTCCTTCGTCATCTACAACCGAGACTTTTCGAATGCCCTGCACGACGCCGATGGCAACTCCGTCGCCCAGGGCAACTACGACATCGCGGTCCATGTCGGCACACTGCACAACACGTGCAAGGAGGTGATCCGGGTCTTCGAAGGCGATATGGCACCCGGTGACGTCTACGCAATCAACGATCCCTATGCCGGCGGTACGCATTTCAGCGATGTTAGGCTCGTCCGGCCGATCTTCGATGAAGACAAACTGATCGGCTTCTCCCAGTCGAACGGCCACTGGTCGGATCTCGGCGGCTCGGTGCCGGGTTCCTTCGACGTCACCGCCCGCGACATGTTCCGCGAAGGCCTGCGGATCACGCCGTTGCGCCTTTTCCAGCGCGGCCGCTTCTGCTCCGACGTCGCCAACATGATCGCGGCCAACACGCGCGATCCCGCATCGATCATTGGCGACATACATTCCCAGGCGCAGGCGACGCAGGCCGCCGAGCGCGAACTGTTGCGGCTGGTCAAGAAGTACGGACGCGGCCAGGTCATGCGCGGGATGGAGGAGGTTCAGGACTACGTCGAACGTGCGGTGCGAAAGCGTCTCGCGGAGCTGCCCGACGGCACTTGGGAGACGGTCGACTACATCGACCGGGATCTCGGTGCCGGCGAAGGCATGATCCCGATCCGCATCAAGATGACGATCAAGGGCGACACGATCCACTACGATTTTACGGGAAGCCATTCGACCATTGCCTCGATGTACAATTCCGCCCCGGGCGCGACCTTCTCTGCCGTGGTCGCCGGCATGAAGACCTTCTTTCCGGACCTTCCACTCAACAGCGGGTTTTACCGGATGATCGAGGTGACCGCGCCAAAGAACAGCATCGTCAGCGCGGAATGGCCGGTGGCGGTGACCGGGTTCCTGATGCCGTTCGAAAAGATCATGAACGCGATCTTCGAGATGTGGTCGAAGATCATGCCCGAACGCGCTATCGCCTGCGCCTTCAACCTCGAATATCTGCTGGCCGGGGGACGGGACGCGCGCAAACCCGAAAAGCCGATCTTCATGTTCTACGAATGGCTGCCCGGCGGTTGGGGCGGGCGCAACGGCAAGGATGGTGCCGATGTCACCACCGCCTGCTTCGGAACCGGGCTGATGTCGCAGCCGAACGAAGGCAACGAGCGGGTGAATCCCACTCGGACACTCGAGTTCCAGATCAAGCAGGATTCAGCCGGGCCCGGCAAATGGCGGGGCGGCGTCGGCGTGCAGAAGACTTCGTTGCTGCTTGAGGCTGAAAATGCCGTCATGTCCTATATTTGCGACCGTGAGCGCGCTGTCGTCTGGGGTGTCGAAGGAGGCCTGCCGTCGATGCCCCACGGCTTGACCATGAAGCGCGCCGGAGAAGAGACCGAGATTTGGCTCGGCTCCGTATTCTCCGATTACTCCGTCCACACAGGCGACCAGTTCGCTCGTCCGACGGCCGGCGGCGGCGGTTTCGGCGATCCATTGGAGCGCGAGCCCCGCAAGGTGATGGAGGACGTGATCGACGACTACGTTTCCCTGGAGCGCGCCAGGACTGACTACGGCGTGGTGATCCGCGAAATCGACCGCGACCTGTGCCAGTACGAAATCGACGGGACGGCAACCGAAGCCTGCCGTGCCGACATCCGGGCGAAACGGAAGGACTGGGCACGCATGGATCCCGAGGAGGTCGCGCGCAAATACCGCTCCGGCGAGATCGATACGCTCGATGCGGTTCGGCACTATGCCGTGATCCTCGACTGGGAGACTGGCGAACTGCTCCCCAAAACCACCGCCCAGTTCCGGGAAAGTTTTGAGAAACGGACCGTCGCCCACTGGGTCTGAGCACTAACGAGCGCGCCGCAATCTTGCGGGCGCTCGCGGGATGCCCGAGTTATCTGTTTTTTCGATACGATATTCAAAGAATTACTATTTCACAGGAGCCTAAAGCTGGAGCAACAATGCTGCAGCGCCGCGAAAGTTGGCTGCTTCCGAGGGGTATGACAGATGGCACCAAGCGTGGAACGATCGTTCACCGCAGCCAGCACGATTGAAGAGGCAATGGCCGCACGCCGGCAAGGCGCGGCGGTGCTTGCCGGCGGCACCTGGATGATGCGTGATCCACGGC
>NZ_RZTF01000299.1:5718-8176 GCF_004023175.1 Mesorhizobium sp. M7A.F.Ca.MR.362.00.0.0 | reverse complement strand
GGATCTGGTGCGGCAGGCCGGCGAGCGCATCGTCATCCTCGGCTGCGGCGGACTGGATTTGCACAACATTGCCGAAGTGCGCAGCAAAACCGGCCTGTCCGAAATGCATTTTGCCGCCCTCAAGGATGTGCCGAGTGCCATGGACTACCGCAATCCCCATGTCGGCATGGGTGGTTCCGATCTCGATCGCGAATACCGCAACACGCTCACCGACACACCGCTGGTGGCGGCAACGATCGCGGCAGCCAAGGCATGACCTCGACCCCTGCCCCGATAGCCCGTGTATCGGCCGCAGACGAAGCGGCGATCCTGGCGCTCAACAACGAGCATGCCGCAGAACTGTCGTGGCTGGAGGCTGAGCGGCTGTCCTTCCTGCTTGGCGAAGCGTTTTACACCAGGCGCATCGGCGATCTCGAAGCCTTCATCATGACCTTCGACCAGGACGCCCGCTACGACAGCCCGAATTTCCTCTGGTTTCGCGAACGCTACGAGCGCTTCGTCTATGTCGACCGGGTTGTCGTGGCGGCGCACGCGCGCGGCCGAGGCCATGCCCGCCGGCTCTATCAGGATCTGTTCGGCCATGTTGAGCGCGCCGGCTACAATCTGGTCACCTGCGAAGTCAACACCGACCCGCCGAACCCTGCCTCGGATGCCTTTCACGCCACCCTTGGCTTCACTGAGGCCGGCGACGCCGTCATCCACGGCGGCAAGAAAGCAGTCCGCTATTACGTCAGACCGCTGCAGGCATAGAGAGGGCGGGCGCGCCGCAAGACGGCCTGAACGCCGTGTTGCTCACCAGTTGCGGTTGAGCCATTCGCGCGCCGGGCGCTCGATGAGGTAGTAGCTGCAGGCCGCACAAGCGAAGACTGCGGCCAGCATCGGCATCGGCATGACGCCTTGCTCATAGACGAATTTGTAGAACGGCTGTTGCCACAAATAGAGCGAGTACGACCACAGACCCAGCGTCGCCATCGGCCAGGAGGACAGCAATCCGGAAAAATACCGTGGGCTGAAATCGAGGGCGTTGACGGCCAGAGCCAGCAGCGGCACCGCGAAGAGATAGTGGATCGGAGTCGGCATCTGATCCAGGAACAGGACAACGGCGCAGAACGTCGCCACCAGGGCCACATGCTTGCCTCTCAAAAACGCCGGCAGCATGCCGTCGGCCTTCAGCAGGCAGATCGAAGCCGACAGCAGGATCGACGCAATGTGCACGTCGGTGCGCCAATAAGTGGTTTCGTAGTCCATCCCGAAGACCCAGTACGAAACCGCGCCATTGGCCATGGCCAGCAAGGCCAGCGCCAGGAGCAGAACGACCACGCGAGAGCGACTTGAGACGATGACGCTGATCAGCGCCAGGATGATGTAGGCGTGCTCCTCGATGCAGAGCGACCAGATATGGTCGAGCGCCCCTGCCCGCGTCACGAGAATGCCGGCATAGTTGTAGGTGAATGTCAGCGCCGTCAGCGCCGCCTTCCATTTGAAGGCGATGAATGTGCCGGACAGCGCAATCATCGCGACGACTACGAAGACCAAAAGAGCCGGATAGATGCGGGAGAAGCGGCGTTTGAAGAATTTTTTCAGCGGGTAGCGTTCGATGAACAGGATCTCGCCCATCAGCCGGCCGCTGAGCACGAAAAAGAATTCGACGCCCAGCACGCCAAGATTGATTCCGGGAACCGGAAAGAAATGGCCGATCAGCACCAGTGCGATCGAAAGCCCGCGCCAGCCGTCGAGATAGGCCAGTCTTGTTCTGGTTGATCTGTCGGCGGCGGATCGGGACGGAACGACATGCGTCGCGGAAATGTCGGTCATGCCGATCCTCTCGCAATAGGTATGCGAAGGGTACGACGTACATTTCGAACCCAGCTCGCATTCCCGCCCAAATTCATATTGCAGTGCAATATGAATTTGTGCAAGTGCGAGATTGCTGCCGGATCAGGTCCGGCCTCCGGCTTGGCGGGATTTGCTTCAAGCAGTGCGGCAGCAATTCCCACCAGCAACTTGAACGGATGCAGGTCGCAGCACGAGAAAAAGGGGCCACGGAGGCCCCTTCCCTTGTCTGCTACTGATCGTATTAGAAACTGTTTCGAAACTCGCTCTGGCGAGTCATATGGTGGTGGTTTCGAGAACCGGAGCGGAGCGTACTTTTGGTACGTGAGCACCGGAAGCGCAGAAAACGCCATCAGATGGCCGCCGGAGTAGAGTTTCCAAACAGTTTCTCAGGCGTTGGCTGCCGCAACCGCGCGCTTGGCCATCACCGTGATCAGATTGGCGCGATAGTCGGCGGAGGCGTGGATGTCGGTCATCAAATTCTTCGCCGGCACTTTCACCCCTTCGAGTGCCGAGGCCGCGAAGTTCCCGGCTAATGCTGCCTCGATCTCCTTCGAGCGGAAGACGCCGTCATCGCCGGCACCGGTGACTGCGACGCTGACGCCATCCTTGCCCTTGGCCACGA
>NZ_RZTF01000299.1:2266-5708 GCF_004023175.1 Mesorhizobium sp. M7A.F.Ca.MR.362.00.0.0 | reverse complement strand
ACGCCGACGATGGCGTAGCGCGATGCCGGATTGCGGAATTTTTCATAGGCCGCCTTGGCCGGCGCGGTGAAGGTGACGGCGGTGACGATCTCGCCATCCTTCAACGAGGTCTCAAACAGGCCCTTGAAGAACTTGTCGGCAGCGATCTCGCGCTTGTTGGTGACGATGGTCGCGCCCAACGCCAGCAGCGCTGCCGGATAATCGGCCGCCGGATCGTTGTTGGCGATCGAGCCGCCGATCGTTCCCTTGTGACGCACCGCCGGATCGCCGATCAGCGATGCCAGATGGGAAAGCGCCGGACAGGCCTTCTTCAGCTTCTCGTCATTGGCAACAGCATTATGCGTGGTGGCAGCGCCGATGGTGACGGTCTTGCCCGACACCGTGACGCCCTGCAGCTCCGTGATCCGTGACAGGTCGACAAGGTCGGACGGCGCGGCAAGCCGCGTCTTCATCGCCGGGATCAGCGTCATACCGCCCGAAAGCAGCTTGGCGTCGCCGGTCTTGATCAGCTTGGCGGCATCGGCGACCGAGGCGGCGCGATGATAGTTGACTGCGTACATTTGTCTTTCTCCCCTGGGTGAAAGAGCGAGCAGGAAGTAGCGAACATTCTCTTCTCTATTCGCTACCCCTATTCGCCATTCGCGTTCAATGTTTCGTCGCGCGTATCGCGGCCCACACGGTGGACGGCGAAGCCGGCATGGCAAGATCGTTGCTGCCGATGGCGTCGGTGATAGCGTTGATCACCGCCGGCGGCGAGCCGATGGCGCCGGCCTCGCCGCAACCCTTGATCCCCAACGGATTGCCCGGGCAAGGGGTGTTCGAGGTCGATACCTTGAACGACGGCAAATCGCCGGCGCGCGGCATGGTGTAGTCCATGTAGCTCGCGGTCAGCAATTGTCCGCTGTTGTCGTAATAGGCGCCTTCGAGCAGCGCCTGGCCAATGCCTTGCGCCAGCCCGCCATGCACCTGGCCCTCGACGATCATCGGATTGATGATGTTGCCGAAATCGTCGGCGGCGACGAACTGGACGATCTCGGTCACGCCGGTTTCCGGGTCGACCTCGACCTCGCAGATATAGCAGCCCGCCGGGAAGGTGAAATTCGACGGATCGTAGAACGCCGTCTCCTTCAGCCCGGGCTCCATGCCACCAGGCAGATTGTGGGCGGTGTAGGCGGCCAGCGCCATCTGGAACCACGGCACGTTCTTGTCGGTGCCGGCCACCTTCAGCGCGCCGTTCTCGATGATGATGTCGCCTTCGTCGGCCTCAAGCAGGTGCGCCGCGATCTTCTTGGCCTTGGCCTCGACCTTGTCGAGCGCCTTGACGATGGCTGACATGCCGACCGCACCCGAACGCGAGCCATAGGTGCCCATGCCCATCTGCACCTTGTCGGTATCGCCATGGACGATCGAGACCGAATCGAGCGGCACGCCGAAGCGCTCATTGACCAGTTGCGCGAAGGTCGTCTCATGGCCCTGGCCGTGGCTGTGGGAGCCGGTCAGCACCTCGATCGTGCCGACCGCGTTGACGCGCACTTCCGCCGATTCCCAAAGGCCGACACCGGCGCCGAGCGAGCCGACAGCCGCAGACGGCGCGATGCCGCAGGCCTCGATGTAGCAGCTCATGCCGATGCCGCGCAGCAACCCCTTGTTGGCGGCGGCGGCCTTGCGCTTGGCGAAGCCGGCATAGTCCGACGCCTGCATTGCCGCATCGAGCGAAGCGGCATAGTCGCCGGCGTCATAGCACATGATGACCGGCGTCTGATGCGGAAACGCTGTGACGAAGTTCTTGCGCCGCAGCTCGGCCGGCGAAACGCCGAACTGGCGGGCCGCCGTCTCCATCATGCGCTCCATGACGAAGGTCGCTTCCGGCCGCCCTGCCCCGCGATAGGCATCGACGGGCGCGGTGTTGGTGTAGATCGCCTTCACATTGGCGTGGATGGCCGGGATGTTGTACTGGCCCGACAGCAGCGTCGCATAGAGATAGGTCGGCGTCGCCGATGAAAACAGCGACATATAGGCGCCGAGATTGGCCTGGGTTTCCACCTTCAGGCCGAGGATCCTGTGGTCCTTGTCGAAGGCCATTTCAGCATGGGTGTGATGGTCGCGGCCATGCGCGTCGGTCAGAAAACTCTCGGTCCGGTCGGCCACCCATTTGACCGGCACGCCGGTCTTCTTCGACGCCCACAGGCAGACGATCTCTTCGGGATAGATGTAGATCTTCGAGCCGAAGCCGCCGCCGACATCGGGCGCGATCACGCGCAGCTTGTTTTCCGGCGCCACATTGTAGAAGGCGCTCATCACCAGCCGCGCCACATGCGGATTCTGCGAGGTCGTCCAGCAGGTATAGTGATCCTCGGCCTTGTCGTAATGGCCAAGTGCGGCGCGCGGCTCCATGGCATTGGGCACCAGCCGGTTGTTGATGATGTCCATCTTGACGACATGGGCCGCCTTCCCGAAGGCCGCCGCGGTGTCGTCGGCGTTGCCGATGTCCCAGTCGAAGATCAGATTGTTGTCCGCTTCGGGGTGGATCTGCGGCGCACCCTTGTCCATCGCCTTGGAGGCATCGACGACGGCCTTCAACTCCTTGTAGGTGATCTCGACCGCCTCGGCGGCATCACGCGCCTGCCCCTTGGTCTCGGCGACGACGATGACGATGGCGTCGCCGACATAACGGACCCGGTCGAAGGCGAGTGGCGACCACGCTCCCATCTTCATCGGCGAGCCGTCCTTGGAGTGGATCATCCAGCCGCAGATGAGATTGCCGATGCCGTCGGCCTTGAGTTCCTTGCCGGTCAGCACGCCGATGACGCCGGGCATGCCTTGAGCCTTCTTCACATCGATCTTCTTGATCTGCGCATGCGCGTGCGGACTGCGCACGAAGGCGGCGTGCTTCATGCCGGGAACCACCATGTCGTCGACATAGCGGCCGGCGCCCGTGATGAACCGTTTGTCTTCCTTGCGCGCGACCCGAGCGCCAACACCTTCAATGCCCATCAGAAATTCCTCCGGAATTTATGGGAGTAGGGCAGTAGGGAGTAAGGGACTAGGGAAAAAGGGCCTCGTTGCGTTGGCCTTTTTGCCCTACTCCCCTACTGCCCTACTCCCTTATTCCCTTGCCTAAGCAGCTTGTCTCGCCTTACCCTTCGACCCCTTCATCGTCGTCGATGCGGCGAGGATCGCCTTGACGATGTTGTGGTAGCCGGTGCAGCGGCAGATGTTGCCGTCGAGCTCGGCACGCACCGTCGCCTCGTCGAGCCCTTCGGGGTGGCGGCTGATCATGTCGGTCGCCGTCATGATCATGCCCGGCGTGCAGAAGCCGCATTGCAGCCCGTGATGTTCCTTGAAGGCGGCCTGCACCGGATGCAGGTCGGCGCCATTGGCCAGGCCCTCGATCGTCAGCACGGTGGAGCCGGAGGCCTGCACCGCGAGCATCGTACAGGAT
>NZ_RZTF01000299.1:1245-2256 GCF_004023175.1 Mesorhizobium sp. M7A.F.Ca.MR.362.00.0.0 | reverse complement strand
GCCATCGACGTGGACGACGCAGGCACCGCATTGCGAGGTGTCGCAACCGACATGCGTGCCGGTAAGGCCGAGATTTTCCCGCAGGAAGTGAACCAGAAGTGTTCGGTCCTCGGCAGCACCGCTGACCCGCTTTCCGTTCACCATCAACGAAACGTCCGACATGGTCCCTCCCTGGGTATCAACCTTGGTATCCACGCTGCCGACGCGGTATTCGCGCTTCGGTGGTGCATTATTCGTACACCGCACATCGGACAAAAAACAGCACGTCGCAAACGCGGAACATTGTACTTTCGATCATGGCCGCGCCCAAACATGCGGTGCCGGTGGCCCCATTGCCAAACCGCCGATTGAAGGCAACAATGTCGGTCGACGCCCGCGCGCCAGAAGCATTTAAAAACAGCCGCGCACAAAAAAGCGTCGGAGGAAATGCGGAGAACATCGCTGGCCAATTCACAGACGCGCTATGCATGCGGCCTGTCGGCGCTCACTACGGACGAGCCCGACATGGAGGCGTTCGCCAAGGCGATCGCACTGGAAGCAGCCGCCATCGACGCAGGCTTTGCCCTGCTGTTCTTTTCCCAGAGCCTGGTCGAAGCCAGCGCCCTTTCCCAGGCGCTCATGACCCACGCACCGGCGCTCCACCACGCCGGCTGTTCGACTGCCGGCGAGATCACGCCGCAAGGTCTCGAGGATGGTCATGTGCTGGCCATGCTGCTTCCGTCCGCCGCGTTCACCGCCGTCAGCGTGATGGTCGAAAATCTGTCCTCGTCGGGTATGGACAGGATCACCGGCGAGGTGGAGACCCTGCGGCGATCGCTGCGCGCGCGCCTTGGTTGCGATCGGACCAAAGGCACTTTCGCGCTCTGTTTCATCGATGGGCTCTCTTATGCCGAAGAAGCGGTGAGTTCAGCCATCCACTGGGGCCTCGACGACATTCCGCTGCTTGGCGGCTCCGCCGGCGACGATCTGAAATTCGAGACGACGCGCCTGATCTCGAACGGCAAGGTCACC
>NZ_RZTF01000299.1:0-1235 GCF_004023175.1 Mesorhizobium sp. M7A.F.Ca.MR.362.00.0.0 | reverse complement strand
CCATCATCGTGCTGATATCTACCGAAATTCCCTTCCATGTCTTCAAGACCGACAATTTCGTTCCCACCGATGAAAAACTGGTGGTGACGGCTTCCGATCCCGATCACCGCATCGTGCGCGAGTTCAATGCCACCAATGCGGCGCAGGAATATTCCGCGTCCGTCGGCATCGTCGCGCAGATGCTGACGCCACTGAGCTTCGCCTCGCATCCCGTGGTGGTGAAGGTGGGCGGCCAATATTATTGCCGGTCGATCCAGAAGATGCATGCCGACGGCTCGCTGTCGTTCTTCTGCGCCATAGACGATGGCGTCGTGCTGTCGATCGCTCAACCCAAGGACATGGTCGAATCGACGCGCGCCGCCCTGCGCGATGTCGAGGAGAGGCTTGGCGGTATCGACATGATCCTCGGCTTCGACTGCGTGCTGCGCCGGCTGGACGCGCGCAATCGGCAGGTATTTCGCGAGATCTCGGAACTCTACCGGGTCAACAATGTCATCGGCTTCGGCACCTATGGCGAACAGTACCGGTCGATGCATCTGAACCAGACTTTCACCGGCATCGCCTTTGGCGAGCGCCAGGCGGCGGAATAGGACGGCGCAAACAAGATGCCGCTGAGGGACATAAACGATCTTGAAAAGCTGAAGAAGATCAACGCGGCACTGGTCAGCCGCGTCGAGCGCTCTATGGACCAGCAAGGCAACGCCTTTTCGCTGTTCCAGACCGCGATCTCGCTGGAAAACCGGGTGCGCACACGTACCGAGGAACTGCACTCGACCTTGCGCCGGCTGGAGCAGTCGAACATCGACCTCAGCGCCGCCAAGGAAAACGCCGAACTGGCGAACCTGTCGAAAACCCGTTTCCTCGCCGCTGCCAGCCACGACGTGCTGCAGCCGCTGAACGCGGCCCATCTCTCGGTTTCGGCGCTCGCCGAAGTTCAGACCAGCGACGAGGGCAAGAAACTGGTGCGGCAGGTCGAGCGCTCGCTGGAGACGATGGAGGACCTGCTGCGAACCCTGCTCGACATCTCAAAGCTCGATGCCGGCGTGGTGCAGCCCGACATAGGCGATGTCAGCCTGGAAGCGCTGTTCTCGTCGCTCCGCTCGGATTTCCTGCCGGTGGCGGAGATGAAAGGCCTGTCGCTGAAATTCCGGCCGGTCCATGCGGTGGTCCGCTCCGACCGCACGCTGCTGCGCCGCATCCTGCAGAACATTCTCTCCAACGCGCTGGGCTATACA
>NZ_RZTF01000298.1:0-8228 GCF_004023175.1 Mesorhizobium sp. M7A.F.Ca.MR.362.00.0.0 | reverse complement strand
GCCGGTGGCGTCACGCTGTTTTCGAGCTATCACTGCTCACGCTACAACACCAATACCGGCGTGCTGACCGAAGCGATGTTCGTTAGCGTTTTCAGCCAGATAGCGGAATCCTTGCAGAAATAGAGCCGGGTGCCAGCGGATCAGCTTGGCGGCGCAAACAGTGCACTCAACGCACCGGGCCCACCCTGCAGCACATTCAGGTCGACATCGCCATTGATGCCGTCAACGCGACCCCTGTTGTGGTACTGCCAGTAGACCCAGTCGTCGCGATCCGGCTCCAGGAGCAATGAGCGGAGCCAGAGCGGACGGGCAGCAATGCGCCCTGCATACGCTTCCGCTGCGTCGTCGGTCAGATAGACAATCGCAGGCTTGCCGAACGCCGCCTCGACTGGAGCGAGGAACGCGGCCAGTTCGGCGTTCAATTGTTCGGGCGTCGGCCGCTGCGGGCAGTTGCCGCCGAATTCGATATCGACCACGGGTGGCAGCAGGGACTGATCGTGCGGCACCACCGAGATGAAATTCTTCGCCTGGTCCGCACCCGGCCGGCAAAAGGTGAAAAAGTGATAGGCGCCGACGGCGAGACCGGCGGCCCGGGCCTCTTCCAGATTCCGTGCGAAAGCATCATCGACATGATCGCCGCCTTCGGTCGCTTTGATGACGGCAAAGGCGACATCGTCGGCGGCTACGCGCCGCCAATCGATCTGGCCCTGATGATGGGAGACGTCGATGCCCCTGACCGGATATTTATCGCGATCCGGCGAGAATGACCGGAAATAGAGATAGCCGCCTGCTGCAAGGAAACACAACAAGACCAGGCTGGCCAAACCAAAGAGGACAATCCGGTTCTTCAAGCGAATGGCCCCGCCTACCCACGCTCTTTTAACAGCCGGCCCTTCTCGCGCGACCAATCGCGCTGCTTCTCGGATTCGCGCTTGTCGTGCAGTTTCTTGCCGCGGCCGACAGCGAGCAGCAGCTTGGCGCGGCCCTGGTCGTTGAAATAGATTTTCAGCGGCACCAGTGTCATGCCTTCGCGGTCGACACTCTGTGACAGTTTCGCCATCTCGCGCTTGTTGAGCAGCAGCTTGCGGCGCCGGCGCGGCTCATGGTTGAAGCGGTTGGCCTGCAGATATTCCGGCAGATAGGAATTGATCAGCCAGATCTCGCCACCTTCGACCGAGGCATAGCTGTCCTGGATGTTGGCCTGGCCCTGGCGCAGCGACTTGACCTCGGTGCCGGTCAGCACCAGACCGGCCTCGACCGTGTCAAGCACCTCATAGGAAAACCGCGCCTTACGGTTTTCCGAAACGGTCTTGTTGTTGGGATCGGCTTTTCTGACTTGATTCATGATGTGGAGAGGTGGCGCCTCATCCCTAATTAATCAAGCCGGCGTGCTTCATAGCCGCATCGATCTTGTCGGCAGTCGACTGTTCGATCGTCACCAGCGGCGAGCGCAGCACGTTTTCGACCTTGCCTAGCTTCGACAGCGCATATTTGGCGCCGGAAACGCCAGGCTCGATGAAGATCGCCTTGTGCAGCGGCAGCAGGCGATCCTGCAGATCCAGCGCCCTGACGCTGTCGCCGGCAAGCGTTGCCTCCTGGAATTCGGCGCACAGCCGCGGCGCGACATTCGACGTCACCGAAATGCAGCCGACGCCGCCATGGGCGTTGAAGCCGAGCGCCGAAGCGTCCTCGCCCGAAAGCTGGATGAAATCCTTGCCGCACGTGGCGCGCTGCTCGGAGACCCTTTCGACCTTGCCGGTGGCATCCTTGACGCCGACAATGTTCTTGAAGTCGTGCACGAGCCGGCCCATCGTGTCCGGCATCATGTCGATGACCGAGCGCGGCGGGATATTGTAGATGATGATCGGCAGCTTGGTCGCCTTGGCGACCGCCGCGAAATGCTCGTAAAGACCGCGCTGTGTCGGCCTGTTGTAGTAGGGCGTGACGACGAGGGCGGCATCGGCGCCGGCCTTCTCGGCATACTGCACGAGGCCGACTGCTTCCTCGGTGTTGTTGGAGCCGGCGCCGGCGACGACCGGAACGCGGCCCTTGGCCACCTCGATACACACCTTGACGACCTGGCGGTGCTCGTCATGCGACAGCGTCGGCGACTCGCCGGTGGTGCCGACCGGCACCAGGCCCGTCGTGCCCTCTGAGAGTTGCCATTCGACGAACGCGCGAAAGGCTTTCTCGTCGAAACGCCCGCTCTTTTCGAACGGTGTCACGAGCGCAGTAAGCGAGCCTCTCAGCATGTCGTCCAACTCCTTGGCACTTCTGGTGTTTTGTGTCGGTGTTTGTGGTCGCGGCCTTCTAACCGAAAGCGAAGCGGCGCACCATAGTCTGGACATGGTTGCGCGGCAAGCATTGCCATGGTGCCAGCAAGCGCAATTCGAACGGCCTCGCTAACCCTTTGTTTACGGGCTCTTCACGACCTAAGTTTAGGCTTCGAGGCATCTTCGCCTGCTTGGGGAATGCCAGGACAAGGAAAGACTTAAGGATCATGCCGGGCGGTCGGCCTCATATTCTCGCGCTGCTTGGCGCCACGCTCGCGCTGATGCCGGGCATGGCGATCAGCGGTAGCGTGGACGTACGGGTCACCTCAGCCATTCCGATGCCAGGCGCGGCAATTGCGCTGCCCGACCTGCAGGATAGGACGCGACAGGCGCCCTTGCCTGACGTCGCCCCCCTGAAAAGCGGGCTGGATGCGTTGGCGGCGGGCGATAGTCCCCGCGCTCGTGGAGTGCGCAATGCCCTTCCGGCTCAGTCGCTCGACCAGCATATCCTTGCCTGGGCGATCGCGCTTTATGGCGGCGACAAGGTTCCGAGCGGCGATATCACTGCTGCGGCCAAGATGCTGCCCAATTGGCCGGGCACCGTCGCCCTGCGCAGGAACAGCGAGCGCGCACTCTATCGCGAGAACCCTCCCCCCGACATCGTTATCAGGGCGTTCGACGGCAGCCAGCCGCAGACATTCGAAGGCGTGATGGTTCTTGCCCGCGCCTATGTGGCGTCAGGCAATATCAAGGCGGCACGTTCGGTGCTGTCGCCCTTCTGGCGCACCGCGATCCTGGAGGCCAGGGACGAGGCGGCGCTGATCAAGGAATTCGGCAGCTTGATCCCGGCCACCGACCACCGTTTTCGCATGGAGCGCATGTTCTATGCCGACCGCGCGAATTCCGCCTTGCGCGTCGCCGGCCTGGCCGGCGCCCAGCAACTCGCCGAGGCCTGGGCGGCGGCCGACAAAGGCGACAAGAACGCGCCCAAGCTGCTGAAGGCCGTGCCGGCAATGCAACGTTCGGCCGGCTACTTCTTCGCGCAGGCCGAATATCTGCGCAAGCAGGAGGATTTTGCCGGGGCCGCCGCCATTGTGATGCAGGCGCCGACCGATCGCGACGCTCTCGTCGATCCGGATGCCTGGTGGGTCGAGCGCCGGGTGCTGTCGCGCGAACTGGTAGACCAGGGCGACATGAAGACCGCGTACAAGATCGTCGCCACACACGCCGCCGAAAGTGCCGCCAATGCGGCAGACGCCGAATTCCATGCTGGCTGGTATGCGCTGCGCGGCCTGAACGACCCAAAAACCGCGGCCAGTCATTTCGCTCGCATCGCGGACCTCGCCCAGGGGCCGATGACGCTGTCGCGTGCCTATTACTGGCTCGGCCGTGCGGCGGAAGTCGGTGGTCCGGGCAATGCAAAGGACTATTTTGCGCGCGCCGCTGCCTATGGCACGACATTCTACGGCCAGCTTGCCGCCGAACGCGTGGGCCGGCAGGCGCTGAACATCGCCTACCCCTCGCCAAGTGCAGCCGACCGGCAGAATTTTGCCGGCCGCGAGGCCGTCAGCGCCATCAAGCGGCTGCAGGAGGCGGGCTACGACCGCTATGCCGAGACGCTCTATCGCGACCTTGCCGGGCAGTTGACCAGTCCGGGCGAACTGGCGCTGCTGGCTGTCCTTGCGGAAAAGCAAGGGAACCATTTCATGGCGCTGAAAATCGGCAAGATCGCCGGGGCGCGCGGCATCGATGTCGGCGCATTGTCGCATCCGCTCGGCGTCATTCCCGATTCGGCCGACATTTCCGGCTCGGGCAAGGCCCTGGCCTATGCGATCGCCCGTCAGGAAAGCGAATTCAACATCGGCGCCGTGTCCAGCGCCGGCGCGCGCGGGCTGCTGCAGCTGATGCCGGGAACCGCAAGGCAACTGGCGAAGAAGGCCGGGCTGCAGTTTTCGCAAACACGGCTGACCACCGATGCCGGCTACAATGCGACGCTTGGCTCAGCCTTCCTCGGCGAACAGCTCGATCGCTTCAACGGCTCCTACGTGCTGACCTTCGCCGGCTACAATGCCGGCCCCAACCGAGCCAGCCAGTGGGTGGCCAGATATGGCGACCCGCGCGGCAAGGACATCGACGCGGTCGTCGACTGGATCGAGCGGATTCCCTACACGGAAACAAGGAGTTACGTTCAGCGCGTGATGGAGAATTACGAAGTCTACAAGATGCGGATTTCCGGCAAATACGACATTGTCGGGGATCTGGTGAACGGGCGGAGTTGAGGCTTTCTGTCCTTCTCCCCTTGTCGGAGAAGGTGTCGCCGAAGGCGACGGATGAGGGGGGTTCCAGGGAACGCCAACGCCTCACTTCGCTGGAACACCCCTCATCCGTCTCGGCGCTAGCGCGCCGATCCACCTTCTCCCACAAGGGGAGAAGGCAAGAGCGCCTTTCATTTGACCATCCCTGCCCTCGCCTGTAGCTGTCCAGATCGGTACAGCGAGATCGAACATTCCGATGGCAAGCGAGCAAAGATTCTCCGACTTCTTCTACAGCGCACCGGATGGGCTGAAGCTCCATGCTCGCATCTACGGTGAGGCCAATACCGGACTCTGGCCGGTTGTCTGCCTGCCTGGCCTGACCCGCAACGCCAGGGATTTTCACGAGCTGGCGCTCTATCTGTCGACGGATGCGGCAACTCCGCGCAAGGTGATCGCCTTCGACTACCGTGGGCGCGGGCAGTCAACCTATGATCCCGACGTCAAAAATTACAATGTCGGCGTGGAGGCCGGCGACATCCTGGCCGGGCTGACGGCGCTGAACATCGGAGAAGCGGCCTTCATCGGCACCTCGCGCGGCGGGCTGATCATCCATGTGCTCGGGATGATGCGGCCAGCCGTCCTGAAAGCCATTGTTTTCAACGACATCGGCCCGGTGATCGAGACGGCCGGACTTGCCCATATCCAGTCTTATCTCGAGCGCGACCCGGCACCGAAAACCCGCCCAAAGGCAATTGCCGCCCAGCGCAGCGTGCATGGCGAAGACTTCCCCGCCCTTGCCGGCGCCAATTGGGACCGGATGATATGGGCTCTCTACCGCGAAACGGATGATGGGCTGATGCCGGATTTCGATCCGAAGCTGGTGGATACCGTTGCCGGTCTCGATCTGACGCAGAAGCTGCCTGATCTATGGCCTAAATTCGAGGCGTTGGCCGCCATCCCGTTGCTCGCCATACGTGGTGCCAATTCGAGATTGCTGTCCATAGATACGCTGAAGCAGATGAGAGAGCGCCATTCCATGATGGAGACGATCACTGTCGAGGGCCAGGGCCATGCGCCATTCCTCGAGACCGGCAGCCTACCGGGCGACATAGCCGCTTTTCTCGACCAAGCCGAGCGGAAGAATATCCCGAAGTAAATCCCATGACCAAACAAGGTCACGGGATAGCTATGATAGTATAGGTGGAGATTCTTTAGCCTACTTGGCCTTTGAACTTTTCCGAGCCGCTTTCGGCGACTCCTTTGCGGCGGCGGCTGCCTCGTCCTTCTTTTTCCGCCCTGCCGTCGGCGACGAAGGCGTCGTCATAGGCGAAGAAAACATGGAGCCTTCAGCGCGATTGCCGCCCGGCTGAGTCGATCGAGGTGTTTCCAGCACGATGACACAGCCATCGAGATCGTTGGTGGCCAGATGCGCGTAGCGCATGGTCATCGACAACGTCTGGTGGCCGAGCCACATCTGCACGCGCCGGATGTCGATGCCGCCCTGGACAAGGCGCGAGGCGCAGGTATGGCGCAGTATGTGCGGCACCACCTGGTCGTCTGCGCCAAGTCCGACTTCGGCCTTCGCGTCGTTCCAGATGGCACGAAACTGTGCCTGGCTAAGCTTTGTGAACGGTCCTTTGGGCCGGCGACCCTCGGTGGGAGGCAGCTTGATGACCTCCTTGACCCGCTCGGTCATTGGAATGGTGCGGCTGCGACCGGATTTGGTGATCCAGAAACTGACGCGATGCTCCTGGATATCGTTCCAGATCAGCCCAAGCGCCTCGCCGAGACGGCATCCGGTGTCGACCAGGAAGACGGAAAGCCTGTAGGCATCCTCGCTGCGGTTCTTGATGGCGGCGAACAGGCGCGCCTCTTCGTCCCTTTCGAGGAAGCGAATCCGACCCGCCCGCTCCTTCTGGCGGCGGAACTCGGGCAGGCTGTGGATATCTCCCATCTTGTGAGCCTTGCGCAGCAGTTTGCTGAGGGCAGCCATCTTTCGATTGATGGTTGCGTTGCTGTTGCCGCGCTGGCGCAAGGTGCCGATAAGGCTGTCCAGGGTACTTTGGTCAAAGGCGCTGAAACGCTCCCCAAGGAGGATCTCGTCTATTTCGCCGATGAACGAGCTGACATTATACTTATGCCGCCCATCATCCCATAATATGTCCCGATATGCTGAAAAAAGATCTCCGACCCGATGCGACTTTACTTCTCTAATCTTGTTGTAGGTGTATCGAATCTTCGGACTTTGAGAAGAAAACATCGAAAAATGATCAGAGGACTCGCCCTCTTGAATCGCTTCGTTCGTCATCATTTGCCACACCCCCGAGTGGGATAGGTCAGCCCTACCCGCTTGGAAGCGTCCTTTCAAGAGAATTTAATCACGCGGTTGTGATTTCATCCGCCCATCAGCGGATCCCACGAAACCATTCCACGGATTTATTCAGCTACCGTTACCCCCATCCTTCTGTTTGCCTTGATCCAGTCGCGAAAACAAAAACAGCCCGGGCGTTGTGCGCCCGGGCTGGATTTCACCTGTAAGGAACCAGCCCTTAGAACGAGCGCTGGAAGCGGAGGATACCGCCGATGTTGCTTTCCTTGTCGGCGCTGGTCCAGTTGGACGCAGGGTAGCTGCCGGCATTGAGGTAGTCGACTTCGGCCGTGATCGTGAAGCCTGGAACCACATCGTAAGCGATGTTCGCCGCGATGCCGAGGTTTTCGTCTTCATCATACGACACCTGGGCGTTGAACGAGGTCTTCTCGTTGAACTTGTAGGTGCCACCGCCCCAGACTGCCCAGTTGCCGCCCCAGAGCTTGTACATGCCGCGGCCAGCAGCAGGAATAGCATAAGACCCGTCGTTGTAGTTATCGTCGGTGCCGTAGCCGCCCATGATCCACAGCGACAGTTCGTTCGAAACGTTGACGTCCAAGCGAACCTTGCCAGCGACTTCTTCGTAAGCGCTGTCATAAGCGACGACGCCGCTGATCGCACCCCAGCCCTGCGTCCACTTCACGCCGCCGACGACATGCGGAACGTAGCTGTCGATCGAGTACGGGCCGTAACCTTCTTCAAGCGAGACGACGGCCGAGAAACCGTTGCCAGCATCGAAGTAATACTGGACGACGTTGGTGTCGAAGCCGCCGTAGGGAACCAGCGTATCCTGGATGACGTTGCCGGCATAGCCGATGAACGTATCGAAGGCCGATTCGTCTTTACCGACACGGAGACCACCGAGCTGGATCCAGGCGAAGTTCAGCGAGACGCCCTTATTGTAGGCATTGCCAGAGTAGCTGCCGTCGCTAAATCTCGTGTTGCCGAAATTGAAGCGGGTTTCGGTATAGGTCTTCAACGTACCGAGCTCGGTTTCCTGGCCTGTCCAGGTCTTCAGCGTGAAGCGGGCGTTCTTCTGCCAGGTATCGTTGACTTCACCGTCTTCTTTGTCCCGGGCCCAGGCACCATCGAACGAGCCGACATCGCCAGCGCCAATGTCATAACGGACATAGCCGCCGATGCGCAGGCAGGTTTCGGTGCCGGGGATGTAGAAGTAGCCAGCGCCGTAGACGTCGCAAATCTTGACGTATTCAGCGGGTTCCGGCTCGGCGACGACGACGGCGTCGGCGGCGCGCGCACCGGAAACTGCGATCAGGGCCGCAGCGGAGCCGAGGAGAAGGCTCTTGATGTTCATTTTCTGACCTCCAGTCA
>NZ_RZTF01000297.1:0-8236 GCF_004023175.1 Mesorhizobium sp. M7A.F.Ca.MR.362.00.0.0 | reverse complement strand
CATTCATGCGGTGCGGCTCTCAGGTCTAGTTTGCTTTTGCGCATAGGACCGCAATTGTCGTGCCAACTGGGAAAATCGTTTCGGGCAATGCGATCGCTCCGATAGCGTTGCGTCTCCTGTCTGACATTGTTGGGAAGTCGACACGCGCCCGTCGCAATGCGGTCGACCTTCCGCGCGAGTTGGGTGACCCGTGAAGGCGGCCGACCAGGACGATGTTGCGCTGATCGGCGACGAAGGCGCGGCCGGGCGAGATCGCGCATCAGGGGGTGACCGGCGTGTCGGCGAAGTCGAAGTCGTCGATGTCCTTGGCCAGCGGCAACTTGGCGACAGCGAACTGGTATTTGATGGAGCGGGCCTGCTTCTCCGATATCTCGGCCTGCAAGAGATCACCGAAAATCCTGGGCGGCTCGTGCCGTCGCTTGATGGCGACGCACCCATGATCTCGTCATAGGCTCTGCGCATTCCGTAGAGCTTCAGCGCTCCCATCAGTTCCAGTACCTCGGTGCGTTCCATGGCTGTTTGTCCTCCTGAGACTGTCATAGCGGGTGCAGTCGGCGACCGCTCGTGAGCTAGCTTCAGCGCTTGGGGAATGGAAAGGATCGTGCCCGGCGCCGGATCGCGGCTGCGGGCCAGGATGTTGAGGATCACCGGCGCCGACGATGCACCGTGCTCGATGGCTTCCTGACAGGCGGCCTCGACCGCGCTCAATCCGTCGGTCAGCACCCAGGTGAGGATCAACACCATCTGCCGGTCGACGTCATCAACCGCCTTGAGCTGCGCCGCACCTTCTCCATTGCCGACCGCACGACCCAGCCAAGGAACGGCGCGCGCCGTGTGCCAGGGATCGTAGACGACCTCGTTGCGGCCAAAGGAGCGAACGTGTTCTCCCACGACCACGCCATCCTCTGGCGGATGCGATCCGATCGACATAAGCATGGATCTCGATGGGCCGACCGACGGCACTCGACAGCACCGAGTATTTGTTGTTGTCGAAGCGCACCGTGCAGGTCTTCGACACCGACGGGGGAATGCAATGGAAGCCGTCGAAGCGACCGGCAGCCGCTCCCGCTGCGGCTTGGCCGCATTCGCCGACAGCAGCCGGTCCCGCGTCTCACGCCGAGCTCCCATGCGGGGATAGGGCTGGTGCTTGCGCTCGTAGCGGAACTGCGTCTGCTCAGAACGCAGGACCTTGCGCACCACCTTGCGCGAGATCTTCAGCTCACGGCAGATCGCTTTGATCGACTTCCCCTGGACCAGCGACAGCCGACGTATCTTTGCAATCGTCTCTAAAACCAACATCCAAAACACAAATGCCTCCGATCAAGCCGGAGGCATCTTGATGACCCCATCGTTAAGGGGTCCCGTTTGGACGAAAATCACCCTTTAAACAGGGTCCCCATTCCTCGAAAAATCAATGCACTACCTTCCAAAGCTGCGAGAGATCGCCACCGACCGCTTTGAAGGGGCTTTCGGCGGTCTCGTCAGCGAGGTTGTGGCATGAAGAAACATCAATCCACAGCATTGGGCCGAAGCATGCCACGGGCTCATGCCGCGGGAGAGCGGGAAGATATTCTTGAAAGAAGCGGTCTCCGACATCAATACCGACAGGATGGGCAGCTTTCTCACATCACTTGAGGTCGAGCGTGGCAGTTGCGACCCGCAATGCAAGGCTGGCGGCGATGCATGCCTTTGCGCGGTTCCTGATTTCGGAGCACCCCGAATATTAGGATACGCTGCAACTGGTGGTGACACTTCCCTTCAAGAGGGCGCGTGGGTGGCACCTGTCGAATATCTCGATGAGCCCGGAAATCAAGAGCGTCCTGGCGCGTATCGACCGCCGCACGCCTTCTGGACAGCGGGATTACGCTCTGTTTTCGCTGATGTTCAATACGGATGCACGAGTTCAGGGATCCTGAATCTTCGATTGTGACCTTCGTCTGGTATACCGCCCTGTCCCGCCGAGCAAAGCAACGACCGCCCCACACTGCTCACCCGGTTCGGTGTTCGATACTTGCTGCGCACACATGGCTGCGGGCGAAGGAACCACCATGGCGGAAAAGAGCATCCATCATCGCCCTTTGCGGGACACGACGGCCATCCACCTCGTCAAGGCGGGTGTTGACATCGCCACCATCAGTCGATGGCCAGGCCACTCGGGCTGAACTAACGATGCGCTACGCCCAGGCCGGTATCGATATGAAGCGGCAAGCGCTCGAACAAGTCTTCCCCGACGTGATGTCATCGGCAAAAGATCAGACGATCATCGCTTTGATGGCTGGATGTTTGGCTGGCTGCACCGCTTGTAGACGCTCAGTTATGTGGAGTTGTATCGCGGGAAGTCGCGCGTCTTGGGCTTTTGCGGTGTCAGCTCAACATCTCTCCGCAGTGCACGTTGTCACTGTTGAAGAGCCGTTTGTTCAATCTTCGTCCTGGCACGGCAAGGGTTGTCCATATTGTGGCGTCTTGCGCTTGCCGAGCTTGTCCGAAATCCAGCGCCGGATCAGGCGTGAACACTGTTGCGTAGTTCGTCAGCCAGAGCGCGGAGAACGTCGGCGCTTCCTTCCAGCGCCGTAAAAGCGTAGGGATTGAGGAACTGTCGGCCCCAGAACAGATTCCGATCTATGCCGGATAGCGTAGCTTCCTCGCTGACACGCGGCCAATTCTCCGCAATGCATCGGAGCTGGCCTTCAACAATCGCAAGAGCTTCCGGCGCGCTGAGCAGGAAGTGATGCGCCGCTTCAAGGCAGGACGCTATCCGGCTCATGCGGTTATTGCCGCTGATGAGCATGGCCTGGCTGGCCTCCTGGCCACTGCGGGCCTGCGGACAAATATCGTACGCAGGCGTGAGGGTGAGCTTAGCCCCGTCCCAGAATGCCGCATGGTTGCGGGCATGATCGTCGGTGTTGCCGCAAAGTATGTTGAAGACAATGCGGCTGAACAACTCGCGCAGAGTTTCCGACGGCGCGGTGAATCGGTGGCGAATGATCTCCGCCAAATCCTGGTAGCTGGCGTAACGCGCCATCATCTCATCGAGCGCGAGCATCGTCAGCGCTGAGACCATGGATTTGCGTTGCCAGCCGCCCGTGACCTTGATCCGGTCGAATCGCTCGACGAGCAACACGTCGTTGCCTGCGGCGCGAACGAGCGAGACGGATGCCGCTCTGATGCCGCACAAGGCGGCAAGCCGCATGGCTATGAATTCTCCTTTGACGACGCTGTAAAGGTCGGCAGACGAGGAAAATTTCGCGACATGCTTGACGGCGTCATCCTCGATCAGCGCCTTTGGCCTTGCGCCGCCGATCGAGCTGCCGTGATGCAGCGCCTGATCTAATTCGGGGGTGAGCGGAATACCTTTCTCTACCCGCTCCGCCGATTGGACAAGCTCTTCGAGAGTGGCATTGGCCAGTGCGCGCGGCTCGTAATGCGTGGGCGAAAACTGAAAATCGAGCGCGCCGATGCGGTCCGAGCCTGATTCCAGCAAGAACGTCAATTCTGAAATATCGAGCCGCGCGATTTCATCGCCCTTCACACCGAATTTGCGGTTTAGGATAACCCGTCGTCCCCAGGCATCAGGGGCAGCATCGCGGATGCATCCCGGCATGGTTAGGCCAGGAAGCAAAGGCAATTCGCCTGCCTTCAGGGGCAGTTCCGGGAGATAAAGCGGGATCGCGCTGCCCAGTTCACGAAAGCTCCTGCCATAGTTGAAGCTGACGAGTCCGTCATGGGCATATAGCCGCCCGGCGACAACCGGCGCGGTCTCGCCCGGCAGCCAGACCCAGACATAGGCTTCGTCGTACTTGGGGACCTTAGAACTCATCGACGATCTGCTTGCTGGCCTTGTAGACGTGCTTCGGCAGCAGCGCGATGCGATCGTCCATGCGGCCTGTGAGGGCTGTGATGCCCTTGCCGTCGGCATCGAACAGCTTCACACCGACAATGGCAGCAGCTTCGAACATCAGTCCGATTTCGACTTTGGGATCGCCCTTCTCGATGCGCTGCAGGGTGCTGCGTGAAACACCGATTCTCTCGGCTAACTCCTGTGCGGTTAACCGGTGCTGCATCCGGCCAAGCCGGATGGTCTTACCGAAAAGGCCAAGCGCTTCCATCGCGTAGCGCGAATAGGTGCGTTTATACGTTGCCTTCATTCGGGTCTCTGTGACCTAAGCATGATCCATATCGTCTTCTTTCGACCTTTATATAGGTAATGTCACAGAGCGACTGCCAAAGTCAAGACTCCGTATCGCAAGCGTTACCCATCCGAACGAGGAAGGCGGATATTGCCTACGGCTCCTGCACAACCGGCCAGCTCTGCGCCCCTCGGGCGAGGCGGAGATCTGGCGCTGGATCGCGGACAGCCTTGAGACGCCTCGCATGAGTCATTCATGGGCGGTCCCTGGTGCGAGGCCGCGGCGCTCGACTGCTGGCCGACATTCTCGGCGGCGGGACCCGCAGCCGGCTACACCAGCACTTTTCGACCGCATACGCGCCCAGCTTCTCTCCGAAATCATTGCCAATGAGCGCGAACCTCATGCGATCGCCGAGCTGGCCTGGCGGCGCGGAATCTACGGCACGCATCCGTATTCGAGACCGCCCAAGGGAGCCTGACTAGCGTAACGCCCTCCGATCTAAGCGCCTTCCACAAAGCCGCTTTCGCACGCGACGGGCTGCATGTGGCGGTCGTAGGCGACATAGATGCCAAGCCCTGAGAGTAAGGCTCTACCAGCTGTTCGGCGATTTGCCTCAGAAACTGGCGCTTGCCGGCGCGAACCAGTGGTATCGCGAGGGCGAGCACGCCGAGCGCTTTTCCTCCGCCCTCCACTGACCACAGACCCGCACGCAACGAAGCCGCGCTCGATCTTATCGTGGCGTGGCTAGGTGCAATGTTTGCTCTCGCCATCAGGCCGGCTTTCCCGATGGCGTGGTCAACCTGGATCTATGCGTCCGAAGGTGATCGCGTGGGCCGTGAACTCTGCACCAATTTCAAGATTCAAAAGATCAGCTTTACCGGTTCGAACGAGGCCGGACGGCTGCTGATGCGTCAGTGCTCTGACCAGATCAAGAAGGTCAGCCTTGAAACCGGCGGCAATGCACCTTTCATCATCTTCGATGATGCCGACATTGACGGTGCTGTTGACGGTGCGGTCCAGGCGAAGTTCCGCAATGCCGGCCAGACCTGCGTTTCCGCGAACCGCATTTACGTCCAATCGAGCGTTCACGATGAGTCCGCCGAGAAATTGTGGAGAAGGTCCGGCACTTATCAGTGGTCCGACGTCTACTCCCGGAGCTAAGCCGTCGCCAACCCAAGATCGAGTCCCACATCGCAGATGATAATTCGATGCGGGGCCGAACGATAAATATGCATGCTTTGGCCACCCCGAGGCAGGGCTCATTGAGATGATCCGACCGCCTTGGAACAAAGATGGGGTAGAGCAGATGAAGCGTTGGCAGCGTGTCTCCATTCGACGCGAGCGCTGAGGATGGGATCACGATCATTCGCATCACGCGCAGCCGCAAGGGCGATGCCATGGCTACTTTGGAATCGTTGAAGTGGTTTGAGCCGGACAGTCACAAATACACCCGTTACGCCGCGGCTCAGGAAACGGGGCGGCGTCCGGCGGTGGAGGTGCTCGCTGACTTAAAAAGGGTGCGGGCAGTCGTTGCGCTTGAGAGCGACGACATTTGGGATCCGGCACGGGGTGACCTGCTGCCAATCGGCAGTTAACAGGGTCCGACAAAAGTGTGCACAACATGCTGCTGAAGTGGCCTCCGGAAGCGCTACCGGAAGTTACGCGTCTTGAACTTGATAGGGTCGATATGGTCATACTGCATCGACGATGTCGCGCCCCTTCGGCATGCCGCGCGGATCGATGCCCGATCCGCCGTGATGAGCCTCGTCCCTCGGCCGTGCGGCAACGGAAACGGCGTCTTGCGGTTTCCCACGCTGGCCAGCCCGGCCGACAGATCGGTCAGCTCGTGGGCGACGAGGTGCACCACCTCCTCTTCCGTCGGATGCGTCCGCGGACGCCGAGCATGGCCGAAGCAAGAAGCACGCGCCGGAATTTCTCGAGAGATCTTGACCCAGACGACGACGTTTGCCGCACCCGTCTCATCCTCCAGAGGAACATGAAGCCTTTGGCCGAGCCCGGCCGCTGCCGGACCAGCACCAGGCCGGCGGCCTCGAGCCGCCTTCTGCCTCGCGCCTGCATAGCATCCTGACAGGTCACGGTGCGGCGCCGGTTAGGCGGCACGCCGATTTTGGCAACGCTAGCCTGTGAACTGAAGAATGAAGGTCGGACTTGCGGCACATCGATTAGGTTCAAATGATAAGTTGCTGCCCGGCGAGGTCGTTTCAGCGCATCTCGACTGGTGGGTCGGCAAGACAATGCGGAACGGAAATGATCGCAGGCGTAAAGGACGGCTTTCGGGGCCGGAAGCTTCAGGCCTGGAACCGGACCCCAGTTTGGCGCAAGCATCGTGGCCTCCGCCCGGTCAGGCATTCACCGGCTCGCGAAATGCCAATTGATTCTGCTTAACCGGGCATACCTAAACGGCCACTTGCGTTCCGATCTCGACCACACGTCCGGTCGGGATCTGGAAATACTCCGTCGCGTCGGCGGCCGTGCGCGCCAAGCCGATGAACAGCTTGTCCTGCCACACCGGCATGCCGGAGTTGGGTGACGCCTTGAGCGAGCGACGCGACAGGAAGAAGGACGTCGTCATGATGTCGAACTTCCAACCCTGCTTGCGGCAGATCGCCAGCGCACGCGGGATGTTAGGCTGTTCCATGTAGCCGAAGGTCAGTGTCACCCGCATGAACAGCTCATTGATCGTTTCCATCTTGATCCGCTCGCTGTCGGGCACCACGGGCTGCTGCGCCGTCACCACAGAGAGGATGACGTTCTGTTCGTGCAGCGCCTTGTAGTGCTTCAGGCTGTGCATCAACGCGGTCGGCGCACTGGCGGGATCGCTGGTCAGGAACACGGCCGTACCGGACACCAGCTGCGGTTTCTTCTTCAACAGATTGCCCGCAAGGAAATCGAGCGGAATCTGGTTCCTGCGCGTCTTGTCAAATAGATACCTGCTGCCTCTTATCCAAGTCCACATGGTCATCACGATCACTGCGGCAATGGCAAGCGAGGCCCAGCCGCCTTCGAATACCTTGACGATGTTAGCTGCAAAGAAGCCGGTATCGATGAAGACGAACACCGCCATTAAGGCTATCGCGACGCCGAGCGGCCATTTCCAGATGCGCGTCATCACAACAAAAAGCAGTATGTTCGTCACCAGCATATTGCCGGTCACCGAAATACCGTAGGCCGAGGCCAGGCGGCTGGATTCGCCGAAGCCGACCACCAGCAGCATCACCACCAGCGCCAGCATCAGGTTGATGCGCGGCAGATAGATCTGGCCTGACTGTTTTTCCGACGTGTGCTGGATGACGAAACGCGGCAGCATGTTGAGCTGTACCGCTTGCCTGGTCAGCGAAAAGGCGCCGGAGATCACCGCCTGGCAGGCGATCACGGTCGCCGCCGTGGCAAGCACGACCATCGGAATAAGCGTCCAGCCCTGGTTCATCTCGAAGAACGGATGACCGACAACGCCGCCATTTGCCAGCACGAAGGCGCCTTGCCCGACATAATTGAGCAACAGACAAGGGAACACGATCGCCAGCCAGGCGAGCACGATCGGCTTGCGGCCGAAATGGCCGAGGTCGGCGTAGAGCGCCTCGGCTCCGGTGACGGCGAGGAAGACTGCACCAACCGTAACGAAGGCGACGTCAGGCGAGTTGACCAGGAACGACACGATGTAATGCGGGCTGATTGCCAGCAGGATTTCCGGGTCGTCCATGATGTGGTTGAGCCCGGAAAGGCCGATGGCCAGGAACCACAGCGCGGTAACGGGTCCGAACACCAATCCTACGCCGCCGGTGCCAAACCGCTGTACCGCAAACACGATCGCCAGGATGGCCAGTGTCAGCGGCACCACATAGGGCTGGAACGTCGGCGTGACGACATTCATACCTTCGACCGCCGACAGCACCGAGATCGCCGGCGTAATGACGGCGTCGCCGAAAAAAAGCGCCGCGCCGACGATGCCGATGCCGATGCCGAGGATCACCGCCGAGCAGGTCGGGAAACTGTTGCGCGCCAGCGCCATCAGCGACAGCACCCCGCCCTCGCCGCGATTGTCGGCACGGAGCACGAACATGATGTATTTGATGGTGACGGTGATCGTC
>NZ_RZTF01000296.1:3843-8256 GCF_004023175.1 Mesorhizobium sp. M7A.F.Ca.MR.362.00.0.0 | reverse complement strand
CGGCTGAAGGCGCCATGCCCATCCCGCCCACCGTCGCGGCGGCGAGGTCGGACAGGATGTCGCCGAACATGTTCTCGCTGACGATGACGTTGAAATGGCCCGGTTTCAGCACGAGATGCATCGCCATGGCGTCGACCAGCGCGTGCTCGGTCGCGATATCGGGATAGTCCTTCGCCACTTCGTCGAAGACGGAGCGGAAGAAGGCATAGCTGCGCAGCACGTTGGCCTTGTCGCAGCAGGTGACCCGGCGCACGCCGTCACGAGGCGCGCCGCCCGACTGGCGCGCCAGTTCGAAGGCCTTGCGCACGATGCGCACGATGCCGGAGCGGGTCTGCACCAGCGTGTCGACCGCCACTTCGCCGCGCAACAGGGCGCCCGATCCCCGCGCGGCGTAAAGCCCTTCGCTGTTCTCGCGCAAGATGATGTAGTCGATATCGCCGGCCTTCACTCCGCTCAACGGGCTAGGCACGCCCTCGAAGAGCCTGATGGGGCGGACGTTGGCATAGAGATCGAGTTCGAAGCGCAGTCTCAGCGTGAAATCCAGGCCTGCTTCGGTTCCATCGGGATGGACGACGCCCGGCAAGCCGCCCGCACCATGCAGGATGGCGTCCGCCGCGCGGCAGGCCTGGAAGGTCGGCTCGGGAAAGCTCTGGCCGGTCTTCAGGAAATGCTCGGCTCCGGCCGGGTATTCGCTGAAGTGCAAGGGGTTGCCGGGACCAAGCGCTGCTTTCACCACTTGAACCGCTGCGGCGCAGACTTCCGGGCCGATGCCGTCGCCATGCACCACGGCGATTTCGTAGACAGGCTTCATCGCCAACTCCCAAATGGTCTAACGCTCAGATGCACTTGCCGCCGTCGACATTGAGGTCGACGCCGGTGATCATGCTGGCCTCGTCGGAGCACAGGAATGCTGCGGCGTTGCCCATGTCCGCCGGCGTAGACAGCCTGCCGATCGGAATGGTGGCGACGACGCGGGCGCGGTTTTCCTCGCCGGAGCCGATGAAGGTGGACAGAAGCGGCGTGTCGCCGGCAACCGGGTTGATGGCGTTGACGCGGATGCCGAAGGGGGCGAGTTCCACGGCCATGGCCCGGGTGGCGGCAATCGCCCAGCCTTTGGAAGCATTGTACCAAGTCAAATTCGGGCGCGGCGAGACGCCGCCAGTGGAGGCGACGTTGAGGATGGCGCCCGATTTGATGGATTTGAAATGCGCAACGACCGCACGGGCGCCATTGTAGATGGATCGCATGTTGACGTTGGCGATCCGGTCGAACATCTCTTCGTCCATCGTCTCGAGCACCAGGGGCGGCTGGGCCACGCCGGCATTGTTGACCAGTATGTCGAGACCGCCAAAGGCCGAGCGGGCCAGGTCTGCCGCCGCTTCGAAGCTTGCGAGTGTCGAGACGTCGCCAGTGATTGGCCGCACATTTTTGCCGACTTCGGCAGCAACGCGGGCCGCGGCGGCCTCATCACGGTCCATCAACACGACCCGCGCACCTTCGGTGACGAATTTCCTGACGATGCCTTCGCCAAATCCCGAACCGCCGCCAGTGACGATGGCGACCTTGCCAGCAAGTCTCATATCTGTTCCTCCATTGCCGGCACCATCGGGGAAGTCGCGTACATTGCACAGTCCGATTATCTGAACGCCCTTTTAGCTTTCCTTGTTTGAGGTCGACCGGCGTCGGAGGCATAGTCGCCACGGAATTGTGAGGAGGAAGGGATGACGCTGAATTTCGACCCGCGGGCGAAGGCCACGGCGCTCTACCACGGCGAATTCCGGCCGATGTTCGTCGGCGGCAAGTGGGTTCCGGCACAATCCGGCCAGGAGATGCAGGCGCTCAACCCGGCGACTGGCGAAGTGCTGGCCACCGTCCCGCGTGGCTCGGCCGCCGACGTCGATGCGGCGGTGGCCGCTGCGCGCACGGCCTTCGAAGGGCCGTGGTCAAAATTCTCGCCCTATGAGCGGCAGTGCGTGCTTCTGCGCATCGCCGATCTCTTCGAGACCCATTGGGAAGAGCTCAGCGTTTCCGACACTCTCGACATGGGACTGCCGATCACGCGCACGCTCGCCAACCGGCGGCGCGTCATCGGCATGCTGCGCTTCTATGCGGGCATGGCGACCGCGCTGCATGGCGAATCCATAGACAATTCGATCCCCGGCGAGATCGTCAGCTTCACAAGGCGCGAACCGGTGGGCGTTGTCGGCGCGATCATCCCCTGGAACGCTCCGACCGCCGCGTCGATCTGGAAGATCGCACCGGCGCTCGCCACCGGCTGCACCATCGTGCTGAAGCCCTCGGAGGATGCCTCGTTGACGCCGCTGCTGATCGCCAGGCTGATGCAGGAGGCCGGCGTTCCCGACGGCGTCGTCAACGTCGTCACCGGCACCGGGACGGAGGCCGGTGCGCGGCTCGCTGAACATCCCGACGTCAACAAGATCGTCTTCACCGGCTCGACGCTGACCGGCCAGGCCATCGCGCGGGCGAGCGTGACCAACCTCAAGCGCGTTTCCCTGGAACTCGGCGGCAAATCGCCGATCATCGTCTGCCGCGATGCCGACATCGACAAGGCGGTTCCTGTCGCCGCGATGGCGGTGTTCGTGCATTCGGGCCAGATCTGCATCGCCGGATCGCGGCTGTTCGTGGCGCGCGAAATCCATGACGAATTCGTGCGCCGGGTCGCCGAGTTTGCCGGCAGGCTTCGCATCGGCCATGGCATCGAGGCGGAAACCGAAATCGGCCCGCTCATCAATGCCAGGCAGGCCGGCAAGGTGGTGGGCTATATCAAGGCCGGCCGCGACGAAGGGGCGGAACTGATAGCGGGCGGATCTCGACTGACGGGCGAGCCCTACGATGGCGGCAATTTCATCGCGCCGACCGTCTTCGGCGCGGTGTCGGACAAGATGACCATCGCGCGTGAAGAAATCTTCGGTCCGGTGATTTCGGCGATGCCGTTCGACACGCTCGACGAAGCCGTGGCGCGGGCCAATGCGACGCCCTATGGCTTGGCAGCCGGCATTTTCACCACCCATCTGGGCACCGCGCACAAGCTCGCCCGCCGCATCAAGGCCGGCTCGGTGTGGGTCAACATGTACCACGCCATCGACCCGGCGGTGCCGTTCGGCGGCATGAAGATGTCCGGCTACGGCCGCGAGGGCGGCATCGAACATCTGCATGAATATCTGGAGACCAAATCGGTCTGGATCCAGACCGACTGAGGGTGCGCTGATATTCAGGTGAGGCCGGCTGCGAATGACGGCGTTCCCGCACTATTCTCGGCGCTCGTGCAAGGTGCCTGTCCGAAGGCGCGATGCTCAGTTTGCCAGTTCGCGCAAATTGGTGCGGATGAGGTTCATCAGCTGTTCGGAGAAGGAGTGGTGCACATAGCCCCGCGCGGTGATGATGCCGACGGAGCGGTGGGCGTCGCGATGGTCGATCGGTACCACTCGCATGCGCTCGTCATTGCGCGAAATGGCGATGCCGGGCACCACGCAGACGCCAAGTCCCGAACACACCAGCGCCACCGCCGTCTGTGCGCTTTCGACCTCGTATTGCGGCTTGAGCTCGATGCCTTCCGCCGCCGTCAGCCGATCGACAAGGCCGCGCACGGCGGTCTTGCGGTTGAGCAGGATGAGCGGATAGCGCAGCAGGTCGGAGAGCAGCAGCTTCTTTTCGCCGCCGTATATTTCCGTGGGAATGCAGGCCATCAGCGGATCGTCGAGGATAGACTCGAACTGGAAGTCCGTCAGGTTTGGCAGTTCGGGGCCGATGTAGAACTCGACCTCCTGCTGTTGCAAAAGGCCAAGCGCGGCCTGCGGCGGGCTCTCGATGACCTCGACGATGCTGCGGGGATAGCGCAACTTGAATGTCGCCAGGATATCGCCCAGCCGGCTTGCCGCGAGCGTCGGGGCGCAGGCGATCTGCACCTTGCCCTTGCGCCGAGCGGCGACCTCCGTCAGCCGGTCGAGGCTGGTCTGCACCTGTGACATCACATTGGCGATCTCCTCGAACAGGATCTGGCCTTCCGGCGTCAGGCTTGCACGCTGTGCGGTGCGGATAAACAGCGAGATGCCGATCTGCTCCTCAAGGTCGCGAATCTGCATCGAGACCGCCGATGGCGAACGATTGCTCTCCTCGGCAGCACGACGGAAGCTGCCGTTTTCGGCGGCAAGCAGGAACGTCTGCAGAAGTTTGAGGTTAATGCTGGGCATATCCGCTCGGGCAGGGTGATCTGACCCCTGACCTATTCAGACGCGGAACCGATTGCAAGGCAATAGGACCGGCCAGACATTGGTCCTGGCTTGACCGGCAAAAGTGTCTCTCTTGTCGGGCCGCTCAATGAACCGCGGCGAACATGACGCGCTCCTCGGTGGCCTCCGACAGCATCATCTCCTCGACCACGCGGCCGCGCTT
>NZ_RZTF01000296.1:0-3833 GCF_004023175.1 Mesorhizobium sp. M7A.F.Ca.MR.362.00.0.0 | reverse complement strand
CTTGACCACCAGAATGCGATCCGAAACGGCGAGAATTTCAGGCAGATAGGACGAGATGACAACGACGGCCATGCCTTGCTCGGCGAGATCGCTGATGAGCTGGTGGATCTCGACGATGGCGCCGACGTCGACACCGCGTGTCGGCTCGTCGAAGATCACCAGCCTAGGCTTCTGGATCAGCGATTTGGCGATCACGACCTTTTGCTGGTTACCGCCGGAGAGCTCGATCATCCGGGCTCGGTCGCTGGTCTGCCGCAGGCTCAGACGTTCGCCCCATTCGCGGGCAAGTTGCCTGGCCCGCGCCAGCGACACCATGGAGACGGGATTGGCGCCCTCGGTCAGTTCACCCACTTGAAGGTTCTCGCCCGCAGTCATGGTTTCGAAGAAGCCGTCGACCTTGCGATCCTCTGTGACATAGACGATGCCGTCGCGCACCGCAGGCCTGGGCACCCGGTAACGCACCGACTTGCCGAGCAGGCGGATCTCGCCGCCGTGGAAGATGTTGCGCTTCAACAGTCCGGCGACGACCTTGGCCATTTCGGTGCGGCCGGCGCCGACAAGGCCGAACATGCCGGTGACCTGGCCCGAAAACACCGAGAAGGAAGAGTTGCGCACCAGGCCGGCGCAGGACAGGTTCTCGACCGAAAGCACCTTGTCGCCATAGGGCCGCGCCGTGCGCTTGACCTCGCCATGCAGCGTTTCGGTCAGCGTACGGCCGACCATGGCCTGCACGATCGAAGCGCGGGTGAAGCCCTTGGCTTCGCCGGACGCGACGATCTCACCATCGCGCATGACCGTGATGCGGTTGGCGACGGCAAGCGCCTCTTCCAGCGCATGGGTGATGAAGATGATGGCGATGCCCTCCTTCACCAGCCGCTGCAAAAGTTTGAAGAAGTGGCTTTTCTCTTCGGGCGTCAGCGTCGCGGTCGGCTCGTCGAAGATGATGACGCGGGCCTTGTGGTGGACGGCGCGCGCGATCTCCACCATCTGCTTGTGCGCCGCGCCCAGCGTGCTGACCTGCGCGGACGGGTCGACCTGGAAGCCCATGCCGGCGAGGAACTGCCGCGCCTGAATGTAGAGGCCGCGCAACCGGTTGAACATCTTCTCTTCGCCGAGATAGAGATTCTGCGCCACCGTCATGGCCGGCACCAGGTTGGTTTCCTGGAACACCATGGCGATGCCAGCGCGCAGCGCTTCGGCGGGCGTGGCGAAGGACACATCCTTGCCGTCGAAGGTCATCTTGCCCTCGGTCAGCTTGAAGACACCGGCCATGACCTTGGTCAGCGTCGACTTGCCGGCGCCGTTTTCCCCGAGCAGCGCATGGATTTCGCCCTTGCGCAGGTCGAAATTGACATTCTTGAAGGCCGGAATGCGCGCGAACGCCTTGGCGGCGTCCCTGAGTTCAATGATGTTGGCGTCCGACATCGCTTAGCCTCGCTTGCCACTGGCGGCGCTCGCCACGCGCACGATCCGCGATCCGCCGCGCGAGGCGACCAGAAGGTCATCGCCCAGCTCGCAGGCGCTCAGCGTCCCGTGCACCTTGCCGTCGGCGCGCGAATGGAAACTCGACAGCGGCTTCATGTTCTGGTCGCAAAGGACCACCAGCCCGTAGGACCTTGTCACCGCGTATGGCTTCAGCACGTTCATCTGCTTCAACTGGCTGCCTTGCATGGGCTCGCGATAGTCGCGCCATGACCCGAGCGACGGCGCCATCCAGTAGGCCTCGGGGACTTCCGCCAGCATGCGGGTGCGGTAGGTGTCCTCGCGCAGGATGAACTCCACCAACTGGTTGCGCACGGAATAGAAGGTCAGCCAGTAGCCGGCATTGAAGGCCGGTGCGATGCGGGCGGGGTAGGCCGGCAGATGCTCCAGCACGGGCAGCGTCGCCTTGGTGGCAAGGTCGATCGCCAGCACGCGGTGGCGCCAGGCCTCCGAGACGTAGATGCGGTTGGAGCCGGTGGTGGCGATGCCGGCCGGCCAGGCCAAGCCATCCCTGATCAGCTCCAGCCGGCCGTTTTTCAGATCGAGCCGCCAGACCGAACCGGATACGCTCTTCTGCATCAGGTCGCGACGCCAACCGCTCGCCGGCACTGAGGCCGAGCCGTTGGCCACCAGCAAGGTGTTGCTGTCGAGGAAGGTGAGAGCGGTGATGCAGGAGAGGCGGCGAGCCTCCTCGCCCGTCGCCTCGCGCCCGTCATGCAGGCCGCCGCGGATGACGACGCCCTTGCCGTCGATGGCCATCGCGGTCATGCCGCGGGCATGGGCGAGTGCGGTGATCTCGCCCGGAAATTCCTGCAAGGTTTCGGCATGGCCGTCGGCGCTAAAGCGCATCAGCCGGTTGGCGCTGCTTGCCAGGAGGCCCTTTTCGGTGCGCACGAGATTGTCGGCCTCGGCGAGGCCGGCGAATGGCTCGGCTTCCTCCAGTCCCTGGTTGGGCAGCAACGGCCCGTCGAGCGTCGGCACGGTCACGGCCCACTCGCCACGGCCGAGAAAGCGGTCAAGAAGCTGGTTCAAACCGCTCATGACTTTTTGCCCCAGTAGGAATCCGAGCTGAACCAGTCGGGATCGACGCCTTTCAGGGGCAAAGTGCCCATGCGGTTGTTGAAGATGCCGCAGAGATAGAGGATGCCCTTGTGCTCGCGCATCGAGGTGATCATCGGATGCTTTTCGCCTGCCTGGTCCCACAGGCTTTCGAGGATCTGGCCGTTCTCGTCGAAGCGCAGCACGCAGCCGGTGTTGAGATTGGGCATCAGCCACGCATCTTCCGATACGCGCCGCGCCATGCGGCGGCGGAAGCCCGGCATTTCAAGCGAGAGATCCAATGCCGGCGTGCGCATGCCCATCAGGGCCAGCCAGTAGGTGCCGTCGGAGGCGCGGTTGATGTTGTCGGGATAGCCGGGCAAGCCCTCGATCACGCGCTCGACCTGGCCCTTCTTCGGGCCATCGAAATAGTAGCGGCTGATGCGGCAGGCCCAGCTTTCGGCGAACAGCACCGACTGGCCGTCGAAGGCCGTGCAGATGCCATTGGGGAAGACGAGGTTCGACAGCAGTGTGCGTGTCGAACCGGATTTGGGATCATGGACGATGATGCGTCCGTTGCCGCGGCTTTCCAGCGCATCGGCATACCAGTCGTGCATCTCGAAGCGCACTGTCGCTTCCGAGAAGACGATGCGGCCGTCCGGCAGGATGTCGCAGTCATCGGCGAGCTTCATGGTGGAGTCGTCGACCACCGAGGTCAGTGAGCGGTTGGTCTCGGCGGTCAGCAGTTTTACATCCCCGGCCGGCGAGACCTGGTAGAGGCCCATGCCGGCGACGCAGATGACGAGATTGTCGTCGCGGTCGAAAGCCATGCCGAGCGGCGAGCCGCCAATATGTGCGAACACTTCGCTGTCGGTGTAGTGCGGCGGCTGGAAGCGCAGGATATCGCCTTGGCGGCTGCCGGTGTAGAGGCGGTCCTGCCGGTCGAAGATCACATCTTCCGCGCCGTCGAGAAAGCCGAGGCCGATGACGCCGACGTCCTTCAACCGGTCGTTCACCGCCATCGGCGCGCCGGGCGCGGTCGAGATCGCCTGCGGCATCTTGGCGAAGGTCGGCGAGATGTAGACGCTGCGCAGGATCTTGTGGCGGTTCTTCACCCAGCGTACGTCGAGAAGCACCGACAAGAGCAGCACGATGCCGAGGATCAGGAAATTGACCGGGCCGGGCACGGCCAGCGCAAGCAGGCTGTTCGACAGGACAAGCACGAAAACGGTGCCCATCAGCGCCTTGGCGACCGAGCCGCGCCCGCCGCCGAGCGAGATGCCGCCGAGCACGGTCGCGGTCAACACCTGCAG
>NZ_RZTF01000295.1:4102-8393 GCF_004023175.1 Mesorhizobium sp. M7A.F.Ca.MR.362.00.0.0 | reverse complement strand
GGCGGCGGCGGTGTCGGCGCCGGTCTTGAGCGAACCCTTGAGGTCCTTCTCAAGCGTCGAAGCGGCAGCGATGGTGTGGCCCTTGGCGTCGTCGATGACCTGCACGTAGATGTTCTTCGACGTGCGGTGGACCGACAGACGCGGACGCTCGCCGGCGACCTTCTTGATCTGACGACGGACGCGCTGCGCGCGGCGCTGCGTGGATTCCTTGGTACCCATGATGGTCTTCCTTGCCTTCAAAAAACGGGGGCCGCCATATGCGGTAGGCAAAAGCGCCTCCCGCGACCGCTCCCCGCGGCGTTACACTTCTTGGCTTGGCCTCAACTTCTCGAGGCCAGGCCCGCTACTTCTTCTTGCCTTCCTTGCGGACGATCTTCTCGCCGGCATAGCGGACGCCCTTGCCCTTGTAGGGCTCGGGACCGCGATACTCGCGGATCTCGGCCGCAACCTGGCCGACTTGCTGCTTGTCGATGCCGGCCACGGTGATTTCGGTCGGCTTCGGCACGGTAATGGTGATGCCGGCCGGCGTCTCATAGACGACGTCATGGCTGAAGCCAAGCGCCAGCTGCAGGTTCTTGCCCTGAAGTGCCGCGCGATAGCCGACGCCGGTGATCTCGAGCTTCTTCTCGAAACCGTCCTTGACGCCCTGCAGGATGTTGACGATCTGCGTGCGCGACATGCCCCACTTGGAGCGGGCGGTCTTGGTCTGGTCGCGCGGCTGGACAGCGATCTCGCTGCCTTCCATCTTGACCAGCACTTCGTCGTTCACCACGAACTTCAGCTCACCCTTGGGGCCCTTCGCCGTCACGGTCTGGCCGTTGACGGTCGCGGTCACGCCCTGCGGCAGCGAAACGGGTTTCTTTCCAATACGAGACATTTTGTTGTCCTCGTCACTTCTCTTGTTTCAGGTCTCTGTCTTCGGGAACGATCCGAAGACCGGATTCCACTTTGCGGTCAACTGCCAGATCAGAAGATCTGGCAGAGGATCTCACCGCCGACGTTCTGTTCACGTGCTTCATGGTCGGCCATCACGCCCTTCGGTGTCGAAAGGATGGCGATGCCGAGGCCGTTGGCGACCTGCGGAATCGACTTGGCCGACACATAGACGCGGCGGCCTGGCTTCGAGACGCGGGCGATTTCGCGCACGACCGGCGCGCCGTCGAAATACTTCAGCTCGATCTCGATTTCGGACTTGCCGTTGTCGAAGTCGGTCTGGCTGTAATCGCGGATATAGCCTTCAGCCTTCAGCACGTCGAGGACGCGGGTGCGCAGACGCGAAGCCGGCGTCGAAACGCTCGACTTCTTGCGGCCGTACGCGTTGCGGATGCGGGTCAGCATATCGCCGAGAGGATCGCTCAATGACATGTTATGTCCTCCTTACCAGCTCGACTTGACCAGGCCCGGGATCTGGCCGTTATTGCCGAGATCACGAAGCGCGATGCGCGATACTTTGAGCTTGCGATAGTAGGCGCGCGGACGGCCGGTGACTTCGCAGCGGTTGCGGATGCGGATCTTGGCCGAGTTGCGCGGCATGGCGGCAAGCTTGAGCTGAGCGCGGAAACGCTCTTCCATCGGCTTGGACTGATCCATGATTATCGCCTTCAGGGCAGCGCGCTTGGGACCGTACTGGTCGGCAAGCTTGCGGCGCCTGTTGTTCTTCTCGACTGAGCTGGTCTTTGCCATTTCAGATTTTTCCTTTTCTCGCTGCCGTTACTGGCGGAAGGGGAAGTTGAAAGCCTTGAGCAATGCCCTGGCTTCGTCATCCGTCTTCGCAGTCGTACAAACGATGACGTCCATGCCCCAGATCTGATCAACCTTGTCGTAGTTGATCTCCGGGAACACGATGTGTTCCTTGATGCCCATGGCGTAGTTGCCACGGCCATCGAAGCTCTTCGGATTGAGCCCGCGGAAGTCGCGGACGCGTGGCAGTGCGATGTTCACGAGACGGTCGAGGAACTCGTACATACGTTCCTTGCGCAGCGTGACCTTAGCGCCGATCGGCATCTTCTCGCGGACCTTGAAGCCGGCGATCGAGTTGCGGGCGCGGGTGACGACGGCCTTCTGGCCGGCGATCATCGCCAGGTCTTCGGCCGCGATCGAAGGCTTCTTCGAATCGGCGGTCGCTTCGCCAACGCCCATGTTCAGCACGATCTTGTCGATGCGCGGAACCTGCATCTCGTTGTCGTAGCCGAACTGTTCCTGCAACGCCTTGCGGATGGTCTCGTTGTAGACCTGCTTGAGGCGCGGCGTGTTGTTCGCGGTCGCCTGCTTGGATTGAGCCTTAGCCATTGATGACTTCTCCCGAGCGCTTGGCGACGCGCACCTTCTTGCCGTCCTTCTGGAAGATGAAACCGACGCGGGTCGGCTTGCCATCCTTGGGGTCGGCCAGCGCGATGTTCGACAGCTGGATCGGCGCTTCCTTGGTGATGATCCCGCCCTCTTGGGACTGGGACTGCTTCTGGTGACGACGGATCATGTTGACGCCGCGCACCAGCGCGGTGTCTTCCTTCGGCTGCACCGAGAGGACTTCGCCCGAACGGCCCTTGTCCTTGCCGGCCAGCACGACGACCTTGTCGCCTTTTCTAATCTTTTGCATTGGTCCGGCTCCTTACAGCACTTCAGGCGCGAGCGAGATGATCTTCATGTGGTTCTTGGCGCGGAGTTCGCGCGGAACCGGTCCGAAGATACGCGTGCCGATCGGCTCTTTCTTGTTGTCGACGAGAACGGCCGCGTTCTTGTCGAAACGGATCACGCTGCCGTCCGGGCGGCGGATGTCCTTGGCCGTGCGAACCACGACCGCCTTCATCACATCGCCCTTCTTTACGCGGCCGCGCGGAATGGCTTCCTTGATCGACACCACGATGATGTCGCCCACGGAAGCGTATTTCCGCTTCGAGCCGCCCAGCACCTTGATGCACATGACACGACGGGCGCCGGAATTATCCGCGACGTCGAGGTTTGTTTGCATCTGAATCATGACTGGCCGCCTTCTTCTCTTCTAACGGGATGGGCTCAAAGCCCCTCCCCGGTCTGTCCAAAATTCGTTGTTTACGCCCGAGGTCAGGCTTGGTCCGAAGACACGACGATCCAGCGCTTGTCCTTGGAAATCGGCTTCGATTCCTGGATGAACACCTGATCGCCAACCTTGTGGGCGTTGTTTTCGTCGTGCGCCTTGTACTTCTTGGTCATGCGCACGGTCTTCTTCATCACGGGATGCGTGAAGCGCCGTTCGACCTTGACGACAACCGTCTTCTCGTTCTTGTCGCTGACGACGGTGCCCTGCAGAATGCGCTTTGGCATGGTTTTCGTCCTTAAGCCTTCTTAGCCGCGGACTTTTCCGCAGCGATGGTCTTGATACGCGCAATATCCTTACGGACCTGTCTCACGCGCGCGGTCTTCTCGAGCTGGCCGGTGGCCTTCTGGAAGCGCAGGTTGAACTGCTCCTTCTTCAGGCTGGCCAGGTCGTCGGTCAGCTGGTCCTGGGTCTTGGTCCGGATGTCTTCGGCTTTCATGATCAGCCCGTCCTTATTCTGCGATGCGCTGCACGAAGCGCGTCTTGACCGAGAGCTTGGCCGCGCCGAGACGCAGTGCCTCACGGGCGGTTTCTTCATTGACGCCGTCGATCTCGAACATGATACGGCCCGGCTTGACGCGCGCCGCCCAGTAGTCGACCGCACCCTTGCCCTTACCCATGCGGACTTCGGTCGGCTTCGAAGTGACCGGCACGTCCGGGAAAATACGGATCCAGACGCGACCAGCGCGCTTCATTTCACGCGTGATCGCGCGGCGGGCCGCCTCGATCTCACGTGCGGTGACGCGGTTCGGCTCAAGCGCCTTCAGCCCGAAACCACCGAAATCCAGGTTGGTGCCGCCCTTTGCGGTACCATGGATACGGCCCTTGAACTGCTTGCGGAACTTTGTGCGCTTTGGCTGCAGCATCGTTCTAACTCCAAATTCCTAAATGTCTCAGGCGTTTTCGCGACGACGACCGCGTTCGCGATCACCACCACCGCCATGCGCTGCGTCGCTTTCGCTGGCCCGACGCTCCGAAGCCATCGGGTCATGCTCAAGGATTTCGCCCTTGAACACCCAGACCTTGACGCCGCAGATGCCATAAGCCGTGTGCGCTTCGGCCGTACCGTAGTCGACGTCCGCACGCAGCGTATGCAGCGGCACGCGGCCTTCGCGATACCATTCCATGCGCGCGATCTCGGCGCCGCCGAGGCGGCCGGCGCAGTTGATGCGGATGCCTTCGGCCCCGAGGCGCATCGCCGACTGAACGGCACGCTTC
>NZ_RZTF01000295.1:0-4092 GCF_004023175.1 Mesorhizobium sp. M7A.F.Ca.MR.362.00.0.0 | reverse complement strand
GCACGCTTCATGGCGCGGCGGAACGCGATACGACGCTCGAGCTGCTGGGCGATCGACTGGGCGACCAGGGTCGCGTCGATTTCCGGCTTGCGCACTTCAACGATGTTGAGGTGCGTCTCGGACTTCGTCATCTCCATCAGCTTCTTGCGAAGCTTCTCGATGTCGGCGCCCTTCTTGCCGATGATCAGACCCGGGCGCGCGGCGTGGATGGTGACGCGGCACTTCTTGTGCGGACGCTCGATCACGACCTTCGAGATGGCAGCCTGCTTGAGCTCCTTCTCGAGATACTTGCGGATCTTGATGTCCTCATGCAGCAGCTTGCCGTACTCGCCGGTGTTCGCGAACCAGCGCGAATCCCAGGTGCGGTTGATGCCGAGGCGAAGACCGATCGGATTGACTTTCTGGCCCATTATGCGGCCTCCCCTTTTTCTTCGACTTCACGAACGACGATCGTGAGGTGCGAGAACGGCTTCTCGATACGGCTGGCGCGACCGCGGCCACGGGCATGGAACCGCTTCATGACGATCGACTTGCCGACATAGGCTTCCGCCACGATCAGTGCATCGACATCCAGGTCGTGGTTGTTTTCCGCGTTGGCGATTGCCGATTCCAGCGTCTTCTTGACCGTGCCGGAAATCCGCTTGGCCGAGAATTCGAGATCGGAAAGCGCTGTCGCGACCTTCTTGCCGCGGATCAGCGCGGCAACGAGGTTCAGCTTCTGCGGGCTGATACGGATCGTGCGCAATACGGCGCGCGCTTCGTTATCAGCAAGCCTGCGCGGAGCTTTGGCCTTGCCCATGATTATTTCCTCTTCGCCTTCTTATCCGCGCCGTGACCGTAATAGGTCCGGGTCGGAGCGAATTCACCGAACTTGTGACCGACCATGTCCTCGTTCACCGAGACGGGAACATGCTTCTGGCCGTTGTAGACACCGAAGGTGAAGCCGACGAACTGCGGCAGGATGGTGGAGCGACGGCTCCACATCTTGATCACCTCATTGCGACCACCTTCACGAACCTTGTCCACCTTCTTGAGAAGGTAGCCGTCAATGAAGGGGCCTTTCCAAATCGAACGAGTCACTTGGCGTTACCTCTTCTTAGCTCTTGCGCTGATGGCGCGAGCGCAGGATGAACTTGTCGGTCGCCTTGTTGGACCGCGTCTTCTTGCCCTTGGTCGGCTTGCCCCAGGGCGAAACCGGATGGCGGCCACCCGAGGTGCGGCCTTCACCGCCGCCGTGCGGATGGTCGACCGGGTTCATGGTCACGCCGCGATTGTGCGGGCGCTTGCCACGCCAAACCGTGCGACCGGCCTTGCCGTCATTGATGTTGCCGTGGTCCGGATTGGACACGGCGCCGACAGTGGCCATGCAGGAGCCGTGAACGACACGCTGCTCGCCCGAATTGAGGCGCAGGATCGCCATGCCCTGGTCACGACCGACCAGCTGACCGTAACCACCTGCCGAACGAGCGACCTGAGCGCCCTTGCCCGGCTTCAGCTCGATGTTGTGGACGATGGTGCCGACCGGCATCGAAGCCAGCGGCATCGCATTGCCCGGCTTCACATCGACCGATTCACCGGAGACGATCTTGTCGCCGGGAGCCAGACGCTGCGGAGCGATGATGTAAGACAGCTCGCCATCGTCATACTTGATCAGCGCGATGAAGGCGGTGCGGTTCGGATCGTATTCAATGCGCTCGACCGTGCCGACGACGTCGAACTTGCGGCGCTTGAAGTCGATGATGCGGTACGAACGCTTGTGACCACCGCCGATGAAGCGGGCGGTGATGCGACCGTGATTGTTGCGGCCGCCCGACTTGGTCAGGCCTTCGGTCAGACCCTTGACGGGCTTGCCCTTGTAGAGGCCCGAGCGGTCGACGATGACCAGCTGACGGGTGCTGGGCGTTACCGGGTTGAATTTTTTCAGTGCCATTGTTCTGTCCTCGCGGCCTTGCTCAGAGACCCGTCGCGACGTCGATCGACTGGCCATCGGCCAGCGTCACAACCGCCTTCTTGACGTCGCTCTGGCGGCCAACCGTGCCACGGAAGCGCTTGATCTTGCCCTTGCGGACAAGCGTGTTCACGGCCATCACCTTGACGCCGAACAGCGCTTCGACGGCGGCCTTGATTTCCGGCTTCGACGCCTTCTTGGCGACGTTGAAGACGACCTTGTTCTGCTCGGAGGCCATGGTCGACTTTTCGGTGATCGCCGGCGAGACGATCACGTCGTAATGACGAAGGTCGGTCATTTAAAACGCTCCTCGAGAGCCTCGACGGCGGCCTTCGAAAGGACCAGCGTGCCGCGGCGCAGAATGTCGTAGACGTTGATGCCCTGGATGGGCAGCACGTCGATGTTGGGGATGTTCGTCGCCGCCAGCTTGAAGTTCTTGTCAAGCTCGGCGCCGCCGATCAGCAAAGCGTTGGTCAGGCCCAGCGTCGCGAAATTCGCGATCAGCGCCTTCGTCTTGGCCTCGGTCAGCTTCAGCTCGTCGATGATGATGATCGACGCGCTCTTGGCCTTGGCCGAGAGAGCATGCTTGAGGCCGAGAGCACGAACCTTCTTCGGCAGTTCGTGCTCGTGGCTGCGAACGACCGGGCCGTGGGCCTTGCCGCCGCCGCGGAACTGCGGAGCGCGTGCCGAATGGTGACGGGCGCGGCCCGTACCCTTCTGCTTGTACATCTTGGCGCCGGTGCGCGCGATCTCGGCGCGACCCTTGGTCTTGTGCGTGCCCTGCTGCTTCTTGGCAAGCTGCCAGCGCACGACGCGCTGCAGGATGTCTTCGCGCGGATCAAGGCCGAAAATCTCGTCGGAGAGTTCCACCTTGCCGGCGTCCTTGCCGCCCAGCGTTGTGATCTTGAGATCCATTATTCCGCTCCCTCTGTGGCCGGAGCCTCGTTCTTGGCGCCACTTTCGGCAGCAACGGCGCGGATCGCGGCAGGCTTCGGCGCATTGGCCGGCAGTGCCACCTTGGCCGCATCGCGGACCAGGATCCAGGCGCCCTTCGATCCGGGAACCGCACCGCGGATCAGGATCAGGCCGCGGTCGGCGTCGGTCGATACGATCTCGACATTCTGCGTGGTGACGCGGGTGTCGCCCATGTGGCCAGCCATATGCTTGCCCTTGAACACCTTGCCCGGGTCCTGGCGCTGGCCGGTCGAACCGTGCGTCCGGTGCGAAACCGAGTTACCGTGCGTTGCACGGCCACCGCCCATGTGGTGGCGCTTGATGACGCCCTGGAAGCCCTTGCCGATCGTCGTGCCCGTCACATCGACCTTCTGGCCGGCGACGAAGTGCTCGACGGTGATCTCGGCGCCGACATCGATCATGTTGTCGGCGGAGACGCGGAACTCGGCGACCTTCGCCTTCGGCTCGACGGAAGCGGTCGCGAAATGGCCGCGCATCGCCTTCGACGTGTTCTTCACCTTGGCAAGGCCAACGCCGAGCTGAACGGCGGTGTAGCCATTCTTCTCTTGCGTGCGCTGGGCCACGACCTGGCAGTTCTCCATCAGGAGAACGGTGACGGGAACATGTTCCCCGGCATCGTTGTAGATGCGGGTCATTCCCACCTTCTTTGCAATCACACCTGAACGCATCGGTTCAATTCCTTTAGAGTTCCGGGCCAGGGGCACCGCCCCTTACCGCGCTCTCATTCCCTTAGAGCTTGATCTCGACGTCGACGCCTGCGGCCAGATCGAGCTTCATCAAAGCATCGACCGTCTGCGGGGTCGGATCGACGATGTCGAGCAGACGCTTGTGCGTGCGCATCTCGAACTGCTCGCGGCTCTTCTTGTCGACGTGAGGCGACCGGTTGACCGTGAACTTTTCGATCCGCGTCGGCAGCGGAATGGGGCCGCGGACGTTTGCGCCGGTACGCTTGGCCGTCGACACGATTTCCTTCGTCGAGGCGTCGAGCACGCGGTGGTCAAACGCCTTAAGGCGGATGCGGATATTCTGTCCGTTCATGCGTCACTTCCTTGTTCTGGCGCGGCGCGGGCAACTCCCGCGCCCGCGACAGATCGGTTTAAGTCCAAATTACTCTTTGATGGTGACGACGATGCCGGCACCGACGGTGCGGCCGCCTTCACGGATAGCGA
>NZ_RZTF01000294.1:0-8429 GCF_004023175.1 Mesorhizobium sp. M7A.F.Ca.MR.362.00.0.0 | reverse complement strand
AACTCGGCACCGAGGAACAGCCCTACTGCCTGGTCATCGGCGGCGGCCAGGGCGGCATCATGCTGGGGGCGCGCCTGCGCCAGCTCGGCGTGCCCACCATCGTCATCGAGAAGAATGCGCGGCCGGGCGATTCCTGGCGCAACCGCTACCGCACGCTCGTGCTGCACGACCCGGTCTGGTACGACCATCTGCCCTACATTCCCTTCCCCGAAAACTGGCCGGTGTTCACGCCCAAGGACAAGATGGGCGACTGGCTGGAAATGTACACGCGCGTCATGGAACTCAACTATTGGGTCGCCACGAAATGCCTGAGCGCGTCCTATGATGAGGCCGAAAAAGTCTGGGCCGTGGTGGTCGACCGCGTCGGCCGCCAGATCACGCTGAAGCCGAAGCACATCGTCTTCGCCACCGGCGCCTACGGTCCGCCACGGCGGATCGATCTGCCGGGCGCCGACCGGTTCAAGGGCGAGTTGCTGCACTCCAGCCAGTATGCCAGCGGCGACAAATTCCGCGGCAGACGAGTCGCGGTCATCGGCGCGGCAAGCTCCGGCCACGATGTCTGCGTCGACCTCTGGGAAAGCGGCGCCGAGGTCACAATGATCCAGCGTTCGCCGACCACGGTGGTCAAATCGGACACGCTGATGGAAGTCGGCTTCGAGATCTTCTCGGAAGACGCACTGGCACGCGGCATCACCACCGAGAAGGCCGACATGATCGTCGCCTCGACGCCGTTCGCGCTGGTGCCCAAGGGCCAGCGGGCGCTTTACGAGGTGATCAAGGCGCGCGACGCGGCCTTTTACGACCGCTTGCGCGCCGCCGGCTTCGCCATCGATTTCGGCGACGACGAGACCGGCCTTCTGATGAAGGCCTACCGCACCGGCTCCGGCTACTATATCGATGTCGGCGCTTCCGACCTGATTATTGACGGCAAGATCGGCATCCGCAGCGGCGTCGCCATCAAGTCGCTGACCCCGAGCGGCATCCTGTTCGACGACGGCAGTGAACTCGCCGCCGACGCCATCATCGCCTGCACCGGCTATCAGTCGATGAACGAGACGGTGGCTTCGATCGTCTCGCGCGAAGTCGCCGACAAGGTCGGCCCCTGCTGGGGGCTTGGCTCGGGCGTCAAGGGCGACCCCGGACCCTGGCAAGGCGAGCTGCGCAACATGTGGAAGCCGACCGCGCAGGAAGCGCTGTGGTTCCACGGCGGCAATCTGGCGCTGTCGCGCTTCTATTCGAAATATGTGGCGCTGCAGATCAAGGCGCGGATGGAGGGCATTGAGACGCCGGTTTATGGGAAGCCGAGCAATTCAGGCGCTGCTGATCTCCCCCCTCGAGGGGGAGATGTCGACGAAGGCGACAGAGGGGGTCGCCGCGCGTAGAGCGCCAGCCTCCATCTGCCGCAAGGAGGTCGCATCCAGTCGAACCGACCCCCTCTGGCCTGCCGGCCATCTCCCCCTCAAGGGGGGAGATCGCTAATCGTGCCGATGCCCGAAATGCCTCGCCGCAACCTCAACATGCGTATGCGACGCCTGCGCCACGAAACGCTCGGTCTCGTTGTGATCAGCCGCCTCGTTCGGCCACCAGGTGCCGCCAATAACGATGCCATCCGACACCAGCCTCTGGTCGGCGACCAATGACGCGCCGACCGCGTCGACGAAGGTGAAGCGGCCCGGGCGCTGCCGGAGCACAGCGACATCGCCGACAGTGCCCACCGCCAGCGTGCCGAGATCAGGCCGCGCGATCGCCCGCGCCGGCGCTTGCGTGGCGGCGCGCAGGACCTCGACCAGCGGCATGCCGAGCGCCAGCAGCTTCGACATGCAGACCAGTATGTCGAAGGCCGGCCCGTCGACGCAGTAGAGATGCACGTCGCTCGAGATCACGTCCGGCGCCAGTCCTTCCTCGAGCATGGCACGGGCAACGGCGAAATCGAACGAGCCCATGCCGTGGCCGATGTCGAAGATGACGCCGCGCTCGCGCGCCAGCTGCATGTCCGGCCGCACCGCGCCGGAAGCAAATACCGGCGCATTGGGAAACGGCCGGAAGCAGTGGGTGAGAATGTCGCCCCTGCGCAGCCGCGGCAGCACTTCCGAGCGGCCGGGCGGCGGCTCGTCTATATGCGCCATCAGCGGCAGGCCGGCCTGGTCGGCGGCCTCCAGCGCCAGATCCACCGGCGCGATGCCGCTGGTGCCGCCGGCATGCTTGCCGGAGCGGACTTTTACGCCGACCACGACATCGCGGTGCTCGCGCGCGGCTGTGCCGTGGGCTTATTGGCCGGCGGTGGTGCTGATCAGCATCGTCGGCACGCTGGTGACGGACAGCCTCGTCGACAGTTTCGGCGTGCGCCTGCAGACGGCAACCATCGCCTTCTCGGTCGCGCTCGCCGCGACATTCGCGGTCTGGTACGCCAGCGAAAGGACGCTGTCGATCCACACCATCTTCACCATCAGGCGCGAGATCTTCTACTGGCTGGCGATCCTCTTGACCTTCGCGCTCGGCACCGCTGCCGGCGACCTCGTCGCCGAAAGCTTCGACATCGGCTACCTCACGACGGGGCTGCTGTTCGGCGGCGTCATCGCGCTGATAGCACTCGCCTACTGGCTACTCGATTTGAATGACATCCTGGCCTTCTGGCTCGCCTATATCCTGACGCGGCCGCTTGGCGCCTCCTTCGGCGACCTGCTGTCGCGATCGGCCAGGCACGGCGGCCTGGGTCTCGGCACCATCTTCACCAGCCTGCTCTTCCTTGGCTGTATCTTTGCGCTTGTCCTGCACATGACCCTGAAGGAGGCAACCGACGAGGCCGATGAACTGTTGCTGGACCTGGACTGAAGCCTTGGCCTCGTCATCCGCGCGCGGAGCAAGGAGCGTAGCGACGCAGCGCGGACCCGACGATGACGAAGTTGGGAGAAGCCGCTCCGAATGCCTGCGCCTTCGTGACATCCTAGGAACAAGCCCATGCCGGTGATAGCCTCTCCATCTCGGCAACGGACCGGACCTTTCATGCGACTGCTTCTCGTCGAGGACGACCACAGGACGGCCGACTATATCGTCAGGGGACTGACCGAGGCCGGCCATGTCTGCGACCTGCTTCGCAACGGACATGACGCGCTGTTCGCGGCGACCCGGGGCAATTACGACGTGATCGTCGCCGACCGGATGATCCCCGGCCTCGACGGCCTGTCGATGATCAAGGCGGTGCGCGCCGCGGGCGTACGGACGCCCGCGATCTTTCTCACCTCCGTCGGCGGCATCGACGATCGCGTCGAGGGGCTGGAGGCCGGCGGCGACGACTATCTGGTCAAGCCCTTCGCCTTTTCCGAACTTCTCGCCCGCATCAACGCGCTTGGCCGGCGGCCGGCGGCGCAGGAGCAGAAAACCGTCCTGCGGGTCGCCGATCTCGAAATGGACCTGATCATGCGGCGGGTCACGAGGCAGGGCCAGCCGATCGACCTGCAGCCGCGGGAATTCAGCCTGCTGGAAGTGCTGATGCGCGGCGAAGGCCGCGTCATCACCCGCACCATGCTTCTGGAGCGCGTCTGGGATTTTCATTTCGATCCCAGGACCAGCGTCGTCGAGACCCATATCAGCCGGCTGCGGGCCAAGGTCGACAAGCCCTTCGAAACCCAGCTCATCCACACCGTCCGCAACACCGGCTACAGCCTGCACGCGCCATCATGACCGGAACATGGTCCCGCCTGCTGCGCAGCACGCCGTTCCGGCTGGCCCTGACCTTCGCCTTCCTGTTCGTGCTGGCCTTCGTCCTGTCTGGCGCCATCGTCTACCAGATGATGAGCGCCGATCTTGCCGAGCGGCTCGACGACACCATCAAGGAGACTTACGCGGTCGTCGCCGCGACCTATGCCGAGAACGATCTCAAGGAGCTGGTTGAGACCGTCGGCAGCCACTCCCTGCGCAGCCTCAAAAAGGAGCAGCTGTTTTCGCTGACCGACGCGACGGGCAATCGCCTGGCCGGCAACTTCACCGCGGCAGGGCTTCCCGACGGCTTCTCGATGTTCGACACCGAAATGCCCGGCGTGCCGCCCGGCGCCGAGTACCGCGCCTATTCCGGCCCGGTCGGCGGCAACACCCTGACCGTCGCCTTCAGCCTTTCCGAGACGGAGGAGCTGGAGAGGATCGTGCTGATGAGCTTTGGCTGGGGAACCCTGATCATCACCGGGCTGGCGGTCGCCGGCGGCGCCCTGCTGGCCTCGCGGGTCCAGCGCCGTCTCGACGGCATCGCCGCCACCATGGTGGATGTCTCGCATGGACGGCTGGACACCCGCATTCCGCTGACCGGCAAGGGCGACGACATCGACATCGTCTCCAGCCAGGTCAATGCCGCGCTCGACCGCCTGTCGGCACTGGTCGAAGGCATGAAACAGGTCAGCGCCAACATCGCCCACGACCTGAAGACGCCGCTCAACCGGCTGCAGATGATCCTCGACACCGCGTCCGAAAAGAACCTGTCAGGTCAAAAGGTCGCCCGCGAACTGGCCGAGGCGCATGCCGAAAGCCTGCAGATCAACGAGACCTTCGATGCGCTGCTGCGCATCGCGCAGATCGAAGCCGGCGCCCGCCGGGCGCGGTTCACCGATGTCGATCTGGGCGAGGTGCTGCAGACCATCGCCGAAATCTATGCCGATGTTGCCGAGGACGACGGAAAGTCGCTGTCGTTGGCGCAACCACCGGAAACGACGGACCGGATCCATGGCGATCGCGAGCTGCTGACGCAGATGTTCGCCAATCTGGTCGAGAACGCGCTGCGCCATTGTCCATCGGGCACGACGATAAAGCTGTCGGCGGCGCGCCAGGACGAACGCGTCGTTGCCGGCGTCGCCGACAACGGTCCCGGCATTCCCGCCGACGAACATGAAAAAGTGTTTCAGCGGCTTTATCGGCTGGACCATAGCCGGTCGACATCGGGCAGCGGGCTGGGTCTCAGCCTTGTGCGAGCGATTGCCGATCTGCATGGCGCATCGATCACGCTGGGCGATGGGCAGCCCGGGCTTGCGGTGGCGGTGAGTTTTCCGCTGGCGATGGATTAGAGGCCGATCTCCCCCCTCGAGGGGGGAGACCAGCAGCTTCACCGATCAATCCGCGTCGACAGGATGATCGACGACAGGGTCCGCTCGACCCCATCCATGGCGCCGATCTGGTCGAGCAGCATGTCGAGGTCGCGGATCGATGGTGCGTCGACGATGACGATCATGTCGAAATTGCCGCTGACCGAATGCAGCGTCCGGACCGTCGTCAGGGCGCGCAGGCCGCGCACCACCTTGTCGGCGAGCTTGGGCGTCACGGTGAGCAGTACATGCGCCCGCACCAGCCCCTGCTCATAGTCCGGCGCCAGTCGCACACCATAGCCTGATATGATGCCGCGCTGCTCCAGCCGTTCGATCCGGCTCTGCACGGTCGTCCGCGAGACGCCGAGCCGCCGCGCCAGCTCGGCGGTCGAGGCGCGCGCGTTCTCGCGCAGCAGGGAAAGCAGGGCCTGTTCGGCGTCACTGAGCATTTGGACGAATCCTGTCGGCAGATTGCGTAATCAGAGTTTCGTTTTGAACAATTCCACGCTTCCTTTCGACGGGCAAGCTGCGAATCTGGACTCACAATCAGTGAGGGATCGGTCATGAAGAAAATTGTTGTTGTCGGTGCCGGCAAGATCGGCTCGACCATTGCCGAGATGCTCGCCGCCACGGGGGATTATCAGGTCACGCTCGTCGACCGCTCGGCAGCACAGCTCGCTGCTGCCGAAGTGCCGACCACGGTTGCGACGCTTGAGCTCGACATCGAAGCATCCGGTACGCTTGAAGCCGCACTCGCCGGCAAATTCGCGGTGCTCAGCGCCGCTCCCTTCCATCTGACCACCCGCATCGCCGAAGCGGCGGCCTGTGCCGGCGTGCACTATCTCGACCTGACTGAGGATGTCGTCTCGACCCGCCGCGTCAAGGAACTGGCGGTTTCGGCCAGAAACGCCTTCATTCCGCAATGCGGCCTGGCGCCGGGCTTCATCTCGATCGTCGCCAACGATCTCGCCAGCCATTTCGATTCGCTGGAGAGCGTGCGCATGCGCGTCGGCGCTTTGCCGCAATATCCCTCCAATGCGCTGAACTACAATCTGACCTGGAGCACCGACGGCGTCATCAACGAATATTGCGAGCCCTGCGAGGCGATCGTCGAAGGCGAGCTGGTCGAGGTGCCGCCACTGGAAGAGCGCGAGGAGTTCTCGCTCGACGGCGTCACCTACGAAGCGTTCAACACCTCCGGCGGCCTTGGCACGCTGGCCGAGACGCTGAAGGGCAGAGTGCGCACGCTGAACTACCGCACCATCCGCTATCCCGGCCACGCCGCGATCATGAAGGCGCTGCTCAACGATCTCGGCCTGCGCCACCGCCGTGACGTGCTGAAAGACATTTTCGAGAGCGCCCTGCCGGCGACGCTGCAGGACGTGGTCATCGTCTTCGTCACCGTCTCCGGCCGCAAGAACGGCCGCCTGCTGCAGGAGACCTACGCCAACAAGATCTACTCCAGGCGCATCGGCGATCAGGTGCGCAGCGCCATCCAGATCACCACCGCCTCCGGCATCTGCGCCGTGCTCGACATGCTCGCCGACGGCAGCCTGCCGGCCACGGGCTTCATCAAGCAGGAAGACATCGCGCTCGACGCGTTTCTGGCCAACCGCTTCGGCCGCGCCTATGCGCAGCATGAGATGGTGAGCCGGCTGGCGGGGTGATCAGCGTCTCTCTCTTGTGAGAGGCTGGCGGGACAGTGCCCCCCTCTGCCCTGCCGGGCATCTCCCCCTCTAGGGGGGAGATCGGCTGTCATCTTAGATTTCGCCAATTTTCAAAGTCTTGGAAGAGGCGGGTTGCCCGAAACTGCTGATCTCCCCCCTTGAGGGGGAGATGTCCGGCAGGACAGAGGGGGGCGAGTGTCCCGCCAGCATCACCGCCTTTGCACTATCACGAATCAAACATGCAGCGCGTGCCCCAGCGCCTTGAGCGCCGCTTCCTGGAATCCCTCGCCTTGCGTCGGATGGGCATGGATGGTGCCGGCAATGTCCTCCAGCCTGGCGCCCATCTCCAGCGCCAGGCCAAAAGCCGCCGCCAGTTCCGAGACGCCCTGCCCGACCGCCTGGATGCCGAGCACCAGATGATTGTCGGCCCGCGCCACGACACGGACAAAACCGTCCTCGCCGAGCTTGGTCATCGCCCGGCCGTTGGCAGCGAACGGGAACATGCCGATCTTGATCTCGCCGCCGAGCGCCTTGGCCTCTTCCGGCGACAGGCCTGCCGTCACAAGTTCCGGATCGGTGAAGCAGACGGCGGGTATCGAGCGCTTGTCCCAGTTGCGCTTGTGACCGGCGGCGATCTCGGCGACCATCTCGCCCTGGGCCATCGCCCGGTGCGCCAGCATCGGCTCGCCGGTGACGTCGCCGATGGCGAAGATGCCGCGCATGGAGGTGCGGCACTGGTCGTCGATGCGGATGAATTTGCCTGCCCTGTCGAGGTCGATCTGCTCGAGCCCCCAGCCTTCGGTCACCGGCTTGCGGCCGACCGTGACCAGGATTTTTTCGGCGGCGACCTTGGCGCTTTTGCCATCCGAGGTCTCGACCAGCAGCGCGTCACCCTTGGTTGAAAGCCCCTTGGCCTTGGCGCCCAGCATCACGTCGACGCCGAGCGTGGCGAGCCGCTTGACCACCGGCCGGGTCAGCTCCGCGTCATATTGCGCCAGCACCCGCGGCAAGGCCTCGACCACGGTCACTTTGGCGCCCATTTTGGCGAAGGCCATGCCGAGTTCCAGCCCGATATAGCCGCCACCGACGACCGCGAGTTTTTGTGGAACCGCGCCGAGTGCCAGTGCCTCGGTTGACGAAATCACCGGACCGCCAAAGGGCAGGAACGGCAGTTCGACCGGCGCCGAGCCGGTGGCGATGACGATCGCCTCGGCGCGGATGACTTGGCTTCCTGTCTCGGTTTCGACCTCCACAGTCTTGCCGTCGCGAAAGCTCGCCCAGCCATGCACGGTCTTGACTCCTGCCTTCTTGAGCAGGCCGGCGACGCCGCTGTTGAGCCGGCTCACGATGCCGTCCTTCCAGGCGATCGTCTTCGCCAGGTCGAGCGTCGGTGCGGTGAGCGAGATGCCGAGCGGGCTCTTGCCGCCTTCCATGTGCGACACCTTCTCGAACTCCTCCGCCGCGTGGATCAGCGCCTTGGACGGGATGCAGCCGACATTGAGGCAGGTGCCGCCCGGTTTGCCGGCTTCGACGATCACCGTGTCGACGCCGAGCTGTCCAGCACGGATAGCGCAGACGTAACCACCGGGACCGGCGCCGATGACCAGCAGCTTGCAGGAGATTTCTTTCATGTTGGCTGCTTCCTTTCGGCCGCCGGGCGCCCTGTCCTTCTCCCCTTGTGGGAGAAGGTGGATCG
>NZ_RZTF01000293.1:0-8433 GCF_004023175.1 Mesorhizobium sp. M7A.F.Ca.MR.362.00.0.0 | reverse complement strand
GCAGATGGCCAGGAAATGGAAGCCGTGGCTGGACCGGATCGAGGCCAGGTTCGGTGTCAACCGCTACATCCTGCTGGCCATCTGGTCGATGGAATCGAACTATGGCGAGATCCTCAAGCGCGACGACGTCATGCGCAATGTCGTGCGCTCGCTGGCGACCTTGGCCTATGCCGATCCGAAGCGGGCGAAATTCGCCCGCACCCAGCTGGTCGCCGCGCTGAAGATCCTGCAGACCGGCGATATCGACGAAAGCCATCTGAGCGGATCCTGGGCCGGCGCCATGGGCCATACCCAGTTCATCCCGACCAGCTATCTGCACTATGCCGTCGACATGGACGGCAACGGCAAACGCGACATCTGGAATTCGATCCCCGATGCGCTGGCGACATCAGCCAATTTGTTGAAGAAGAATGGCTGGCAGGCCGGCAGGACCTGGGGCTATGAGGTTGCTTTGCCCGCTGGAAAGCTTCCCGGCGGCTCGAAAACACTGTCGCAATGGCAGGCGCTCGGCGTGGTCAGGGCCAACGGCAAGCCGTTCAAGAACGGCTCCGACAAGGCGACGCTGAAGGTGCCGGACGGCCGCAACGGGCCGGCCTTCCTGATGATCAAGAATTTCACGGTCATCAAAGCCTACAATAACGCCGACAAATATGCGCTGGCCGTCGGCCTTCTTGCCGACGAAATCGCTGGCTCCAGCGGTCTCGTGCAAGACTGGAAGCGGCCTTTCACCAAGCTCACTTTCGAGGAAAGGCAGGAGCTGCAGCAGCGGCTTTCCCAACATGGCCTTTATGACGGCAAGTTCGACGGCAAGATCGGCGACGGCTCGAAATCAGCCATCTTGGCCTTCCAGGCCAAGGCCGGCTTGACCCAGGACGGTTACCCGAGCATGGAAGTGCTGAAGTGGCTCCGGCAGAAATAGAGCCGCCTGCGGTGCCGCGCGGCCTTTCGGGCGCGCAAAGGACACTGTAGCAATCTGGTTGGCGCGGCATTTGCTGCGCCAAGGGATGGAGGAAACGATTGGCTTCGGCTGCGCGCATCGCAGGGCTTGTTCGTCGCATGCCGGTGCTCATCCTGGCCGTGATCGTGCTCACCGTCGGTGTGGCTGGCGCCTTCCATGCGCCGGCCATGGCGCAGGAGCAGCAAAACCGCGGCTGGTCGCTGCGAGACCTTCTGTTCCCGCGCCGCAGCGAGCGCATCGAGCCGCCGCAGGACATCCAGAAGCCGAGGCCCAGGCCCAAGGCGAAAAACCCCCGCGCCCCGCGCCCGCCGGCGGAGCCGGAAATCCCGGTGGTCGACAAGGCACCGGACGCTCGCACCGTGCTGGTGGTCGGAGACTTCATGGCGGCCGGCCTCGCCGAAGGCCTCGACACCGCCTTTGCCGAGAATGCCGGCGTCAGGATCGTCGTTCGCAGCAATGGCTCGTCCGGCTTCGTACGCGATGATTTCTACAACTGGCCCGAACAGATCAAATTGCTGATCGAGACCGAAAAACCTGCCGCCGTGATCGTCATGCTGGGTTCCAACGACCGCCAGCAGATGAAGGTGGGTGACGTGCGCGAGCAGCCCCGCTCTGAAACCTGGACCAAGGAATATGAGCGCCGGACCGAGGCGTTCGGCAAAGCTGTCGCGGAGGCAAAGGTACCCTTCCTCTGGGTCGGCATGCCGGCGTTCCGGGTGTCGAAGATGACCTCCGATATGCTGGCCTTCAACGACATCTATCATCAGGCCGCTGAAAGCCATGGCGGTGAATTCGTCGACGTCTGGGACGGCTTCGTCGATGAGAACGGTGCTTTCGTCACCAGCGGCCCCGACATCAACGGCCAGCCGGTGCGGCTGCGCGCCGATGACGGCATCAACGTCTCGAGGGCGGGCAAGCGCAAACTCGCCTTCTACACCGAAAAACCGCTGCTGAAGATCCTCGGCCTGACCGCGCCTGGAAGCGTGATTACACCGTCCGCTCCGGCGGGCGCACCTGTCGAGGCGCCGGCGCCGGCCGCGGCCCCCATCGTTATCGACCGAACCGCGCCGATGCTGCTCAGCGATCCGGCACTCGACGGTGGCTCCGAATTGCTGGGCGCGGCACCGCCGGCGAAGGCCAATCCGGACTTGCCCGGTGAAAAGCTTGTGGTCGAGGGCAAGGCACCGATTGCATCGCCCGGCCGCGCCGACGATTTCTCATGGCCGCCAAAGGCCGCGACCGATACCACGACCGCGATCAATCGTTAGTATCGCTGCACGCTCCTGGGTTCAGCGCGGGAGAACGCTCGACCCCATCAACGCCTCGTCGATCGAGCGTGCCGCCTGGCGGCCCTCGCGGATCGCCCAGACGACCAGCGACTGGCCACGACGCACGTCGCCGGCCGCATAGAGCCTGTCCACGCTGGTCTTGTAGTCGCGGTCATTGGCCTCGACATTCCTGGAGCGGCGGCTGTCGGTGGCGATCTTCATCTCACCGTCCAATTCCTTCGCCACCCCGGCCGCAGCCGGCCCGGCAAAGCCGATGGCGATGAAGGCGAGATCGGCACGAATGACGAATTCGGTGCCGGCGATCGGCTTGCGCTTGTCGTCGACCTCGCAGCACTTGACGCCGGTCAGCTGGCCTTCCTCGCCGATGAATTCGAGTGTCGCCACCTGGAATTCGCGCTCCGCGCCTTCGGCCTGCGAGGACGAGGTGCGCATCTTGGTCGCCCAATAGGGCCAGACCGAAAGCTTGTCTTCCTTCTCCGGCGGCTGCGGACGGATGTCGAGCTGGGTGACGCGCACCGCACCCTGGCGAAAAGCAGTGCCGACACAGTCGGAGGCGGTATCGCCGCCGCCGACGACGACGACATGCTGGCCGCCGGCGAGGATCGGATGCGACGGCCACGCCACCGACTGGATCGGTTCGCCGCCGACACGCCGGTTCTGCTGCACCAGATAGGGCATCGCGTCATGCACGCCGCCGAGATCGTCGCCGGGAATGCCGGCCGCGCGCGGCGTTTCGGAGCCGCCGCAATAGAGCACGGCATCATGTTCGGCGAGCAGCTCGGCAACCGGCTTGTCGACGCCGACATTGACGCCGCAATGGAAGGTGACGCCCTCGCCCTGCATCTGCTCGATGCGCCGGTCGATATAGTGCTTCTCGATCTTGAAGTCGGGAATGCCGTAGCGCATCAGCCCGCCGGGCCGGCTTTCGCGCTCATAGACATGGACGTCGTGGCCGGCGCGGCCGAGCTGCTGGGCAGCCGACATGCCGGCCGGGCCGGAGCCGATGACGGCGACGCGCTTGCCGGTCTTCTTCTCCGGCGGATAGGGCCTGATGTGGCCGGTTTCATAGGCCTTGTCGGCAATCGCCTGCTCGACCGTCTTGATGGCGACGGGAATGTCCTCGAGGTTCAGCGTGCAGGCTTCCTCGCAAGGTGCGGGGCAGATGCGGCCGGTGAACTCCGGGAAATTGTTGGTCGAATGCAGGTTGCGGATCGCATTGTCCCAGTCGCCATTGTAGACGAGGTCGTTCCAGTCCGGGATCTGGTTGTGGATCGGGCAGCCCGTCGGCCCATGGCAGAACGGAATGCCGCAATCCATGCAGCGCGCGGCCTGTTTCTCGACCTCTTTGTCAGACATCGGCAGCGTGAATTCACGGAAATGCCGGATGCGATCGGAGGCCGGCTGGTACTTGTGCACCTGCCGGTCGATTTCGAGAAAGCCTGTTACCTTGCCCATAGTCCAGTTCCTGCTGTCCAGATGGTGCGCCTGGCGACGCCCTGCAGCTGGATCAGATGGGGCATCCCGTCCACACATGGGCCGCACCAAGTTGCCCAAAATTCGACTATGTACACTTGCCGGGCTCAAAGCTCGTGAGGGGCTCGCCATGCAGCCAGTTCTCGACTCTAATCGAAGGAGCCGGGGACTCCATCTGCAATACCACGTTGCGGTCCAAAGCTATTTCCAAAGGTTTCTGCACGAGCTGGTTTCCTCTCAGAGACGGCACACGGGTTCAGGGAGGAGCGCATCGCTCGTCTTGCCCCATTGAGTGCAGTCACAGTCACTCAGTCTCAAAAGCCATGCCAACGCGCTCAGCGCGCAGTTAGCGCCCATTGCTTCGAAAAACCTCGTCAGTGCCCAGATGTTGGTTGTAATGAACCTGACATTTGTCTGACGCTGTCAGCTTTTGGACACGCGATCACGCGCTTCGTGCCGCCAGATGGCCAGGCCGAGCCCTGTGTTGCCAGCGGTCGCTTCGATGATTGTACCGCCCCGCGCGTGCCACGCTGTTCGGCATTAACGATCATCGACAACGCAATGCGATCCTTGATCGATCCGCCGGGATTCTGGCTTTCGATCTTGACGAAGCGACGACACCTGCCGGTATCGAATCTCTTCAGTTCGACGACCGGCGTCTCCCCAATCAGATCGAGCACTGACAAATGGCGGACGCAGGCGAGAGGACGCCTTTGTCGACGGTCGGCGGAACATCTCGAGGCTCATGCGGCTGCGGTCTCCAGAATGTCGGCATAGTGCCGTTGCGCAATATCGGGATGCGAGCGCAGTCGGCTCTTCAGCAGTTGCGGAACAGGGGATTGTCGGGGTCGCTGGCGGGGCACCCGCTTCGGCAGCCAGTTCAGGCGGCAGGTCAAGAAACCGTATGTCGGCATCAAGCCGCGCGCCGAAGAAGAAGGGAATAGAAACAGTGCCCTTCGAAAGACCCAGGGCGACGGAAATCATTGCATCGGGCGAGTTCATGCGCCTGAAGCAGCGCTGGCTGCAACTGCTTCATAGCGACAGGCGGGCGGAGACTCTAGCGGGGCTTTCGCCGCTTGGTTGATTGAGGCTCTCGACGAAGCCACTAAGATTCGGCGGCCGATAATAGCTTGCTGCTCATTGGGACGCCGACCAACGCCGGGATTGAGAAAGGCAACCCTGCCCCACAAGGCGGGTGTCACACGTGCGGTGCGTCCGCTCGTCGCGCCGGATGGTCTTTGAGACCTGGGTTCACGGCTATTCAGATGCACCCCTGTCGGCTTTTCGGTGCAGGCCGCCAGGCGGCGTGTTGCAGCAGCGGTAATTAGTTTGAGAGCGTGCGAGCACGGGCTGCATAGTGAGATCATTTGCCGGCGTGGGGACCAAGGTGTGGCGCAGCCTTAGAGAACTCAACACCGAGACCGGAGCAACGGAGACGGCTCTTTCGTCGAGACAGTTTAATTGGAAGGCCGAGAAGCACCGGCTGGGTAGCGTCACGCCGCATCATTCTTTGCGGAGCTGGAGCGCGCGGGATCGCTGGAGCGGCTGGTGAAAGCGGTTGCCGGGGCGCACGCCAACAACAACACGTGAGCTGGCGCCTCGTGTGGCAAAAGGAGGGGGCGAGAGCCCATGGCCTGCAATGAAGCGATCAAGCATTGCGATCGTGGAACCAAGCTGCCTAGTCGACCATCCGGACCGCGGCCTTCAAGCCAGCTCGCCTTGGAATCGGCCTTCCAGGAATCACCGTCAAGGCCGACTCACGACCTTTTCGCCATGAGCCGCGAAGAGGGCATTCCGCCGGAAGCCGATGGCTGCCTTCTCTCGTTCATCGACGGCTATGTGGTGAGCGGCCATGTGCCGGTCGGCACGGTCAACAAGCTCTTGACCGAGCGGCCCGACATCAAAGGGCATGACGCTGCCCGGCATGCCGATGGGCTCCCCCGGCATGAGTGGCACGAAGGAAGCGCCCTTCGAGATTCTCGAAATCCGAAAGTCTGACGCGACCGGCGGCATCTACGCCACGGAATAGGAGGCTTCGATGATGGAATGCATGAGCGGCATGATGATGTTCGGCACGGGCCTGGTGTGGCTGCTTGTCGTCGTCGTGCTCGTCCTCGGGACGGCCGCGCTGATCAAATACCTGTTCTCCAGCGGCGGCAAAGGAGAAGGGCGTCGGTCCTCTTATCGATGCGTGGCCGCGGCAGGCCTCGGATTGGTCTGGACATTGCCTTGGCTCGCCAACCGGATGGCCGCGCCCCGGCCGCGGCGATAGCGCTAGGCAAGACGGTTTTAGCCAGGCGAAGGTCAGCGCGATTGGAAAGCCCGCTGCCTTCGGGACGCATGCCGGCGCCGGGACCGGCCGCGGTCGTCGGCGGCGGCTACCAGAGCGACATGCCGGGCTTCGGGAATGTCCTCACCGACGAGGAGATCCGGGCCGTTCTGGCCTTCATCAAAAGCACATGGCCCGAGCGGGAACGCGCCTATCAGGCAGATGAGCCGCCGGGAGCGGGAGCAGACACAGTGAGACCAATCCTAGCCGCGGAGCCCTCGAACGCCCCCAACCGGAATGCATTGTCCATGAAAGCGAAACCGTCGCTTGCGATTCAATTTCTGGCGCTGATCCTCGGGACCTCCGCGCTGGCCCACCATCCGGGCGCCGATCTCGACAAGATGAGGGACAGCGCGGAGAGGTTCTTCCAGGCGATCGACGAGCAGGCCGCGCCGCCTTTCGAACTGGCCGACGCGGACGGAAGGGCCGTCCGCCTTCCGATCTCTCCGACAAGATCGTGGTGCTCTACTTCATGACGAGGTAACCTTGGAAGAAGAAGGCGACGGCCACTGGCGGCAGGATGGCAAGCACGCTGGCCGCAAAAAGCGGCCCATACTCATAGAAGCGGGCCGGTTCTGTCGCAAATCGTGCTTTTGGCCACAACTGGACGCTTTCGCGCGCTTATGGACCAGCTCACATGACAGGGCTCGACGTGCCCCGGGGTGGCGCCCTACTTCCACGCTCGCACTGTCACACTCCCGCCGAAAGGCGGGTTTAGTGAGTTATGGCAGTGACTGTGCCACCAGTCCAAACGTCGAGTTTCGCGGCAACTTCGACGCTTTCCTTAGCTGACTTGCCCAAAACCAGCGCGGCCAAAGCATACTGCTTGCCGCTCCCGATGGCATAATATTCACCTTTCACGGGATCACTTGGCAGCCAATTGCCGTCCAACAATACGGCTTCCCCATTTTTGCGCACTATCAGCGCCTCAAATTCAAAATTGTCGTCGTTGCGCGGCACAGGAATATCAGAAACATCCATGCCCTTCTCAACCCAGTCTCGAACGGCCTTTGGAATACCCAAGGACGAAGAGGAAACGCCGATGAGTGTGCCGTCGCATAAGCGAAACACCTTCGTTTTCTCACCGACGGATACTGAGTCAAAACCCAAGGCTCGGCCGTCGCCAGCCATGGTTCCGTTCCTGTAAGCTATTGTTGTCATTGGCACCCTTCTATCGCTGCATCAAACTTCAGGACCTTGCGCATGTCCCCTGTGTCAAGGTCACTGACCGACGGCCTATTTGCCTGATACACGATACAGGCTGCGCTCCTTGAGTTCGCGCACGGGTGGCCGTCATCTTGCCGCCTTCGCGCAATGCCTTGAACAGGCCGAGTCTGTCCCCCAGCGGGAATGACAACCACCTCCATGTCGTTGAAACGCAGGAAATCCGTCACTTTGCCTCGTCGGTAACGGGCGGAGCCGGAGCGGTCGTCACCGGGCAAGCGCGGTCGCAGTAGGTATCCTGGGCAGCCCGTCAGACATGGATGGCTTCGGTTGTGTCATGCGACTTCTTGTTGGTCGGTCACGTGTTTCCGGATAACCAGCATGCGCTGTGCCAAATGAGAAAACCATTTAAAGTCAATCCAGCAGATCTGACTGTATTCCGACATTGTCGGAAATTGGACATCGCCGAACGCGGGCGCTCGGGGCTTGTGATGATACTTGGGCGTGCTGCTTCGGAGGAGGGATGCGCCTCGTACCGGCCGCGAAGCCTTCCTGCATTTAAGGCGCCAGATCAATTGAACGCGATGCCGGGCAGCGTCGCAGCGGCTAAGCCAGCCACTCGCATTGCTCCCTGACAGGATGGTGCCGATCCTGCTGAGATCGCATGCTGGCGCGACGTTGCTTTGCGGCCACCGTCGCGCCTGCCCGTGAACTGTTCGCGCCTGTGCTCATGCTCGCCTTGACACCCTCGATGGGTCCATCCGGGATGGTCAACCATCCGGAACATAGCGGGCAGGCGGGCATCTTCACCAGCAGTCTCTGTGTCGCTCTCGTGGCGGCAAACAAGATCGAGGCTGGCGGGGTGATGATCAACGGTCCTCGAACCATCGATTTTGATCGCGGTGGCCGTTCAGTGCGTTCAAGCACGAGGCGCCGTTAGACGGCACCGCAGCATCATAGCGAAGTGCCATGCAGGACGACTCCCTGCAGCATCGTCTCGCGCAGCCAAACACTTGCCGGATCACTGTTGTGAACGGCCGGGCGTTTGACGGCCTGTGACGCGAAAAGGCAACGGAAGATCTAGCATTTATGGGGGAAATGTTTTTTCGGAGTGCTTGACCCGCAGGAAGGGCAGGGCATGACTGCCTATCGCCCGACCCGGCAAGGCCGCACTCATGACCGGCTGGGCTCGGTTAATCCTGCATGCCGCGCCCATGAGG